>JBHELW010000275.1:0-2074 GCA_046262915.1 Mycobacteriales bacterium
GCCGCGGCCACGCACGTAGACCAGCGTGTTGGCGGTGCCGAGGTCGACGGCCATGTCGCGGCCGAGGAAGGACAAAGAGTTGGCGGACATAGCCGTCGGCGGCCTTTCAGACCCGGGGAATCGCGCGCCAGCCTAACCGACTGCGGTGCTAGGCGAGGTCGGGGAAGAAGATGCCGATCTCGCGGGTCGCCGACGCCGTCGAGTCCGAACCGTGCACGAGGTTGTAGGTGATCTCCAGCGCGTAGTCGCCGCGCAGCGACCCCGGGTCGGACTTCACCGGGTCGGTGACGCCCATCAAGGTGCGCACGGCCTCGACCGCGCGTGGGCCCTCGACGACCAGGGCGACGAGCGGGCCGCCCGTGATGAACTCGACGAGGTCGGCGAAGAACGGCTTCTCGGTGTGCTCCGCGTAGTGCGCGGAGGCCGTCGCGTGGTCGAGCGTGCGCATCTCCACCGCGAGCAGCCGCAGCCCCTTGCGCTCGAGCCGCGAGATCACCTCGCCGACGAGGCCGCGGCGCACGCCATCGGGCTTGACGAGGACGAGGCTGCGCTCTTCCACGATCGGTGTGCTCCTTGTCTCGACTCGGCGCGGCAGCGTACCCGCGGTCAGCGGACGAGCAGGGTGCGGGCCTCGCCGACCGTGTAGAGCGAGCCGGTCACCAGCACCCCGCCGCCACCGCCGCCGTGCTCGTCCTCGACGAGGGCGACCGCGGCGTCGATCGCGTCCGGCAGGTTGGCCGCTACCTCGACCCGGTCGTCGCCGAGGACGTCGCGGGCGACCGCGGCGAGGGTGTCCGCGGGCAGCGCCCGTGGCGACACATTGGTCGTCACGACAACCGCGTCTACGGCGGAGGCCAGCAGGCCGAGCATCGCGGCGGCGTCCTTGTCCGCGAGCACCGCGATCACCGCAACCAGCCGGTCGAAGTGGAACGACTCGGCGAGTGCGGCGACGAGGGCCGCCATGCCCGCGGGGTTGTGCGCGCCGTCCAGCACGATCGACGGGCTGGTGCGGACGACCTCGAGCCGGCCCGGCGACTGCACCGCCGCGAAGCCCTCGCGCACGGCCTCGATGTCGAGCGGCTGCTCGCCGCCGCCGAGGAACGCTTCGACGGCGGCGAGCGCGCAGCCGGCGTTGTCCGCCTGGTGGGCGCCGAACAGCGGGAGGTAGATCTCGTCGTAACGACCGCCGAGCCCCTGCAACGACAGCAGCTGGCCGCCGAACGCGACGGCACGGTCCGCCACGCCGAAGTCGACACCGCCGGTCACCATCCGCGCCCCGACCTCGTCGACGCGCGCGCGGAGCACCGCCGTGGCTTCCGCGTGCGGCTGCGCCGCGGCCACCAGCGTGGCGCCCGCGTGCACGATGCCGGCCTTCTCGGCCGCAATGTCACTCACTGTTTCGCCGAGGTAGACCTGGTGGTCCAAGCCGACCGACGTGACGACGGCCACGGGCGCGTCGAGGACGTTCGTCGCATCCCACCGCCCGCCAAGCCCGACTTCGATAACCCCGACGTCGACCGGGGCGTCCGCGAATGCCGAGAACGCCATCGCCGTGAGCACCTCGAAGAACGTCATGCGCTGCGGATGGCGGGCGTCCACGAGGGACACGTAGGGCGCCACCTCGTCGTAGGCCGTCGCGAACGCCTCCGGGCGCAGCGGCGCGCCGTCGATCGCGATCCGCTCCGTGACCGACTGCAGGTGCGGGCTCGTGTAGCGGCCCGGCCGCAGCCCGAACGCGCGCAGCAGCGCGTCGACCATCCGGGTCGTCGACGTCTTGCCGTTGGTGCCCGTGATGTGGATCGACGGGAACGCGCGCTGCGGCGTGCCGAGCAGCTCCAACACGTCGCGGATGCGGTCGAGGTCGGGGGCGATCCGGTCCTCGGTCGGGTAGCGCGTCGCGAGCGCCCGCTCGACGCGCACCAGCCCGTCGACCGGCGTCGCCGTCGCCGCGGCGTCTGGTGCCGTCACCCGGCGCTGACCACCGCGAGCGTCACCTCGACCGCCGGCTCGCCCTCGACGGCGACGAGGTCCGCGACGACACCGGCGTTGCGGACGTCCGCCTCCGCGGCCCGCA
>JBHELW010000276.1:0-1657 GCA_046262915.1 Mycobacteriales bacterium
GGGCGGGTCGGGGTGAGCCACGTCGACCTCAACGACGGCGTCGTCGAAGGACTGCGCTGCCATGACGTGCCGGCGTTCTCCGTGCAGTACCACCCGGAGGCAGCGCCCGGGCCGCACGACGCTGCGGACCTGTTCGTCGAGTTTGTCGACCTCATCGCCGCACCGCGGCTGGTCGCGTCATGACCGACGACCGGATCGCGGAGCTGGCCGCGCTCGGGCGGGCCGCGGGCAAGTCGGTCGGCAGCGACGTCCGAGAGCTCGGTGTCGTCTCGCGTGACTCCGGCTCGACGACAGCGAGCGTCGCCGTCGACCCCGCGCTCGCGCAGCGCGCGCGGGAGATGCTCGAGGAGGAGGTCGTCAGGCTCGCGCGGATGCGCGCGGAGTTCGCGCACGAGAAGTCGACCGGCGCCCCGGCCCGCAGCTCACCGCGGCTGGACTCGATGGCGGCGGTGCTCGAAGGTGCGACGCGCCTCGCGCTGCGCCTCGGCCTTATCAGCACCGGGGAAGCGCGCGAGCTCTGGACGCGGGCGCGCGCGTCCGGCGTACACGAGCGGCCCGCGCAAGGCCAGGACCACCTGCCCGCCGCGGTGGCGGCGCGCGACACCGCGCACGGCAACGCGCCGCGCGAGGACGACACGCAACCGACGGGAGACGGTGAGTGAGCGAGAGCGACGACGGCTCGCGGATCGAGGCGGCCGAGGCCGGCATGAAGCACGAGCAGGCCGAGATCGACCAGACCGGCGCGGCGGTCCCGCACGTGACGGCGACCGACGCGGCCCCGACACTCGGCCATGACACGCCGCAGGGCGACGACGACCACGGCGGCCATCACGTCGCCGACCCCAACGCCGGCGTCGTGGTGGGCGTCCCGCCGACGCCCGCGTGGGTGATGACCGCGGTGGGCATCGGCATCGTCACGCTGCTGCTGACCGTGCTGCTCGGCTACGCGATGCGCGACGTCGACGGCGGCACTGGACCCGCTCCCGATGAGGGCCACCCCAGCCCGGTTGCGACGGCGGAGCGCTAGCCGATGCCGCGTCGCGACGACCTGCGCCACGTCCTGGTCATCGGCTCCGGTCCGATCGTTATCGGCCAGGCGTCGGAGTTCGACTACTCCGGCACGCAGGCGTGCCGCGTGCTGCGCGAGGAGGGACTGCGCGTCTCACTCGTCAACTCCAACCCGGCGACGATCATGACCGACCCCGAGTTCGCCGACGCGACTTACGTCGAGCCGATCACACCCGAGGTCGTCGCGCAGGTCATCGCCGCCGAGCGCCCGGACGCGCTGCTCGCCACGCTCGGCGGGCAGACCGCGCTGAACGTCGCGGTGACGCTCGCGGACGCGGGCGTGCTCGAGGAGCACGGCGTCGCGCTCATCGGTGCCAACATCGACGCGATCAAGGCGGGCGAGGACCGGCAGCGCTTCAAGGACCTCGTGCGCGCCGTGGGCTGCGACGTGCCCGAGTCGGCGGTCTGCCACTCGGTCGACGAGTCCCTCGCGGCGGCCGACGTGCTGCACTACCCCGTCGTCGTGCGCCCGTCGTTCACCCTCGGCGGCAAGGGCGGCGGCATCGCCTACGACGAGAGCGACCTCCGGCGGATCGCGCACGACGGGCTCGTGGCGAGCCCCAGTCACGAGGTGCTGATCGAGGAGAGC
>JBHELW010000277.1:0-4685 GCA_046262915.1 Mycobacteriales bacterium
GTCACTAGTCGCACCCAGCGCGTGGCTTCGGCGTGTCCCGCCGTGCCGGGCTGGGTGCCCGCATGGGGGAGCGGGAACTTGTCGCATGTCCCAGCACAGCGTGGTGCTCTAGGGATCCGCACACGTCTCATCGGCCAGAGCCTGCTGGCCGCCGGGGTCGCGGCCGCCGTCGTGGCGGGCGTGGTCGCTGCGCCGAGCTCCGCGGCGACGCCCTATACCGACTCCGGCCATATCGACCGGGCGGCCGTCGGCGGCCAAGGCGCGACCGACGCCGAGTTCTTCTCGACGACATGTCCCAACGCGCCGTCGTCCCAAGGCTCCGACGGCTGGGTCTTCATCGTGCCCGCGACCGTCGCCGTGCCGGGCGCGCATGTGCGCGTGACCAACACCGGCGCTGGCTATGTCATGCACGCCTGGCTCTACACCGGTGACTGCGCGCTAACCCATGGCGTCGACGGCGCGGCCGGCGCCGGGCTGTCGTTCGACTTCGCAACCGGGGAGCGCTTCGTGTCGGTCTACACGACGACTGCCTCGGTGCCGCCGACGACCATCGGCGTGACGCTTTCCGTCACACCGCCGAGTGGCGCGTCGCCCAGCCCGAGCGCGAGCGCGAGCCCGACGGCATCGGCATCGCCGACCGGCGGTGCCGCCGCGCGTGGCGTTTACCCCGCGACGCCGAACGACCCGCTGTTCACCCAGGACGGTGTCGACGACCTGTTCTTCTCGGGCCAGTGGGGCATGCGCAAGATCCGCGCGCCGCAGGCGTGGCAGGAGCGGCGCGCGACCGGCGCCGGGATCCGCGTCGGGCTGCTCGACAGTGGTATCGACATCGGCCACCCCGACCTCTCGTGCCCGGGCAAGGTCGACGTCCTACCGGGCGGCGCCTCGGACCCGGACCCAGACGGCTCGGACATCCCGCAGGACGACGTCGAGGGTCATGGCACGCACGTTGCCGGCATCATCGGCGCCTGCACGAACAACGGCGTCGGCGTCGTCGGCGTCGCGCCGGACGCGACGATCGTGCCGATCCAGGTTCTCTCCGCGAGCACCACTGACACCGTCGGGCAGCTGGCCCGCTCGATCGACACCGCGGTCGCCAACGGCGTCCACGTGATCAACATGTCGCTCGGCTTCGGCGCTCACGGCTCGATCGGCAGCGCGGCCTACCTGACGAGCTCGACCTATGCACCGATCGAGCAGGCGATCGAGCGCGCCGTCGCTGCGGGCGTGGTTGTCGTCGCGGCCGCGGGCAACGACTCGGTCCCGCTGTGCGGGTTCCCCGCCATCGCCGAGGACGTCATCTGCGTCGGTGCAACGGACCCGAACGACGTCAACTCGTGGTACGGCAACTTCCCCGTCAAGACCGACGCCCAGGAAGACTTCGGTATCGGCCTGATGGCGCCCGGCGGGCGCGGTGCGCCTGTCTGCGACTACAGCGCGAGCGAAGTGCTCAGCACCTACTCGCGCAGCGTCGATGCGGGCGAGGGCGACTGTGACGGTCTGCCGGGCTACGCGTCGATTCAGGGAACGTCGATGGCCACGCCGCACGTCGTGGGTGTCGCGGCGCTCGTCTACGACCGGATCGGCGGCGTGCGTAGCGCGGCGAACCGCGCAAAGGTCGAAGAGGCGCTCGTGAAGACAGCCGTGGATCTCTACGGGCCCGGATACGACCCCGCCTCCGGTTACGGGCGGGTCGATGCACTTGCCGCCGTTCGCTACTTCCCGGCGGCGGCCGACCCGTCACCGTCGCCGTCGGCGACGCCGACCGCGACGGTCACCCCGACCGTCCGCAACACGTCGGTGGCCTTCACCTCCACGGTGCCGGCAACTGGTCAGTTCACCGACTCGGTGCCACTCGAGGCACGGCTGACCGATGAGAGCGGCGCGCCGATCCCGGACGCCGACCTCACGTTCCAGCTGCTCGGGGCCAACGGCTTCCGCGAGGCAACCGCCCGGACGAACGCCACCGGCGTCGCTGGACTCTCGCTGCCGTTGGACGCCCAGCCCGGCGACTACGAGATCCGGGTGGGCTACGCCGGCAAGGCCGACACCTACCGCACGTCGTCGGCGGCTCGGCCGTTCACCCTGCTCCGCGAGGACACGGCGGGGGCCCTGACGGCGACTGGCAGCGGGTCGAAGAAGACGCTGACCGCGTCGTTCACCGACCTCGACACCGCCGCGAACAAGGTGGTCGGCGTGCCAGTCGGCTTCTACGCCGACGGCACCAAGATCGGAGACGGCGTCACCGACGCCAACGGTGTCGCGACGTTCTCGGCACCGAACGGCAGCCGAGGCAGCAAGACGGTCTACGAGGCACGGTTCGCGGGCTCCACGTTCTACGGACCGGCGACCGCGCGGAGCTGATCGCAGGTCGAACGTGTGGGCTGGCCCGGCGGCTTCGGTCGCCGGGCCAGCACCGTCTCCGGCGTGAGTTGCCGTTACGCGCTGCCCGGGTGTCTCGGCGTAGCGCTGCTAACTTGCCGCCATGCGGACGCGCTGGGCACTCGCGCTACCGGTGCTCGTCGCGCTCGCGTTGTCGCCGAACGCCGGTGCGCGCGTCCCGCATCCCGACTCGGTGCACCAGCCCGAGCGTGACGGCTGCGAGCGCAACCCGGCGGGCCTGCTCGTCGGCGAAAGCCCGCAATGGGTCTACGTCAACCGCGACGCCGCGCCCAAGTACCTGCGCGGGGTTGCGCGCAACGCGTACCCCTCCGGCGACGACCTTTTCACCGCGCATGGCTCCTACGACCTGAACACGTTCTTCGACCCCGATCCCGCGTTCGAGTCGTTCCTCGGCACGGCCAACATCGGCCAGCGCAAGACGCAGGAGAGGGACGAGCTCGACACGATGGAGGTCGAGTGGGAGCAGGGCGCTTTGCCGCTGTTCGCCTTCCCGACCGCCGGTGACCGCCTGGAAGTGATGGGCTCGTGGATCTGGGACTGCGGGCACTGGCGTGAGGAGAAGTTCACCGACGAGACGTACTGGCAGCCGGGGGCGCAACCGGGCGAGCCGGTGACGGGGGAGCGCACCGAAATCCACCCGCCACGGATGCTCGTGGTTCATCGCGCGACACCGTCGGTGTCGCCACGCGGCGACGCGTTGACCGACGTCGTCATCTCGTCAGACGGTACGACCGCGCGCGGAGTCGAAGACCAGGTCATCGGCAACTGCGTCGTGACGCAGCATCTGTGCTCGCAGTGGACGCCGGTGAACGACCGGAACTACTCGTTCGACATCGACGCGCCACGGCGGCCGCCCGGCGCGCGCAAGGTCGTGTGGCAGGTCGTCGACGCCGGGTCGGTCAACGCGCCGACGCCACGGGTGTCGGCTACGCGCCGCGGCGTGCATGTCGAGGTGCCGTTCCGCGGCTTCGGCAACACCGGCGACCGGATGGTGTTCGCCAAGCGCTTCGCCGTGGGGTGGGACAAGCCGCGGCCGGTGCATCACTACCGCGTGCAGTTCGACCGGTTCACGTTCCTCGCCGAGCTCGACAGCCTGCAGCCGTTGATGTGCGTCTCGGTGCAGCCGTGCACGGACCGGCCGCAGGACACGCAGCCTCCCGACGAGTTGAACTTCTTCGTCGAGGTCGCGGGGCAATGGCGCCAGGTGACGCCGCAGGTGACGTCGCCGCTGCCGTGCGCGACCGGTACGGCGGGGTTGTTCTGCGCGAACGTCGGCGACGCGTTCCCGCTGTCCGCCACGTTCGACGTCTACCTCGCCGACGGTGCCCCGTGGCGCTTGCTGACTCGAGCGCGCGAGTGCGACCAGCCGCGCATGCGCGAGTGCGACGTGCCCTACGAGCTCGGGCTGCCCGACGATGCGGGCATCGCGCAGCGGGTGCTGCGGGCGGGCGGCCGGGTCGCCGGGCGCTATTCGGCGCTCGGCTCGTCCAAGCGCTGCACGCTGTCGGCGAAGAGCCCCTGTTTCCGCGTCGACTACCGGATCGAGGACCTCGGCCGCACGCCGTAGCCGGGCGGTCGACAGCCTCGGTCGACGGCCTCGACGCGGCCACTTGCGTTTTTGTCGGACCGGGTGTCTACTCTGGAGTGTGTTCGAACACGCGTTCGAACACACCGGCGGCGGCTTCTCGCGGGGTCCCGTCGGAGGTGGACTGCCTCGGCAGCCGGCGCGCGCAGACTCGACCCGGCGCGCGCCTGATGCCGGGGTCGCCGGCTCGGGCGTGATGTGGGGAAGCGTCCCGTCCGAGCCGGTGCCACCGCACGCCGCCTTCCCCCGGCGCGTCTTTGCTGCGGGCGGTGAGGAGGTGTGCGTTGCGGCGCTACGACGAGGCGATCGACGTCGCGCGGCGCGCTGACGAGCCCGGGTGGTTCGTCTGGCGGACGCGGCTCTATCTCGTGCGTGCCGTGCTCGCGCACTGGACCGAAGCCGGCCGCTGGTGGCGGATCCCACAGACGGCCGCGGCGGGGTTGGGGCCCCGCTTCGCGGGAGGACATGGTGGCCACGACGAAACGGCCGCGGCGGGGTTGGGGCCCCGCTTCGCGGAGGAGCGTGGGGTTGGGGCCCCACGCGGGCTAGATGACCGAGAGCGGGAGTACTGGCGGGTCGAGGCGGCCGCGGGCCGGACATTCGGCACCGGGGTCTACGACCTGTGCCTCGACATGAGCCGCGGCGGCTGGTTCCTCGCTCGCGCGGTCGACTGACGTGCCGACGATGACGATCGCGA
>JBHELW010000278.1:0-1033 GCA_046262915.1 Mycobacteriales bacterium
GCCGCGGCGATGGACTCCCGCGGCTACGGCGGACGCCGCGCGCCGTCGCACACCCGACGCCGCCTGCTCACCGCCACGACAACCGTCGGGCTGCTTGCGGTCTGCGCGGGCAGCTACGGCGTCCTCGACGCGGGCACGCCCCACGCCCTCGGCCTGCCGCTGCTCGTCGTCGGCCTCGCCCTAAGCGTCGGCAGCGTCCTCGCCGGTTCCGCGCACACGCCTCGCACCCGCTACCGGCCCGACCTGTGGCGACGGCCCGAATGGACCGTCGCCGCCTGTGGCGCCGTCGCCCTGCTGGCCTGCTACGCCGGAGGCCACCTCGACCCCACCGGCCTGCACCCGTCGGTCAGCCCACTCGCGCTACCCGGCCTGCCCTGGGTCGCGACCGCCGGCGTTCTCGCCGCGCTGCTCCCCGCGGTCGTGGCGTGATCACGTTCGAGCGCGTCAGCGTCACCTACCCGGGCGCCGCCGATCCCGTGCTGCGCAACGTCGATCTCGTCGTTGCCGAGTCGGAGCTCTGCCTCGTCATCGGCCCGACCGGCGCCGGCAAGTCGACGCTGCTGCGCTGCGTCAACGGACTCGTCCCGCACTTCACGGGCGGCACGTTCGCGGGCCGGGTCACCGTCGCCGGACGCGACACGCGCGAGCACCCACCGCGCGAGCTCGCCGACATCGTCGGCGTCGTCGCGCAGGACCCGGACTCCGGCTTCGTCACCGAGGTCGTCGAGGACGAGCTCGCCTACGGCATGGAAAACCTCGGCGTCGCGCCGGCTGTCATGCGCCGTCGCGTCGAAGAGGCACTCGACCTGCTCGATCTGCACCCGCTGCGCGCGCGACCACTGCGCACCCTCTCCGCCGGCCAGCAACAGCGGGTCGCGATCGGCTCCGTGCTCACCATGCACCCGCAGGTTCTCGTCCTCGACGAGCCGACCTCGGCGCTCGACCCGCTCGCCGCCGATGACGTCCTCGCGATCCTCCACCGCCTCGTGCACGACCTCGGCATCACCGTGCTCGTCGCCGAGCACCGCCTGGA
>JBHELW010000279.1:0-18954 GCA_046262915.1 Mycobacteriales bacterium
GGCCTGCCGAGCCCGCTCGTGGCCGCCCGCTACCACTCATTGGCCGTCGATGAGGACACGTTGCCGGCCGAGCTGACCGTCACCGCGCGCAGTAGCTCCGGTGTTGTCATGGCGATGCGCCACCGCGACTCCGCCGTAGAGGGTGTCCAGTTCCATCCGGAGTCGGTGCTCACCCAGGCCGGCTACCGACTGCTCGCGAACTGGCTGACCCAGTGCGGTATCAGTGCGGACACAGAGCTCGCGGCCCGCCTCGATGCCGAGCTAGCGGACCGGCGGCGGGCCGCGTTCGGCTAGAGGGTGGGCGTCGGGCTGGGCTCGACGCTCGCCGACTCGCTCGGCGTTGGGGAGGCGGGCAGCTGCGACACAGTGATGGTCACCGTCGAGCCGCGACGCTGGCGGGTCTGCGCGGCTGGGTCCTGAGAGAGGACCCGGTCCGGCGGCGACGTCGTGGACTGCACGTAGACGACCGTCACGCCGAACCCGGCGCGACCGAGTATCTGTCTCGCCTCCGCCTCGGTCCGGCCCACGACATCGGGTACGACGAGGCTGCCGCTCACCACGACCAGGTCGACTGATGCTCCGGCGTTCACCGTGCGGCCGGGGGGCGGCGTCTGCTCGATGACCGTGCCCGCGACGCCGTTTACGTCGCGCTGAATGACCCGGCCAACCTTGAGGTGCGCGGCGCGCAGCGCGGCTTCGGCGTCGGCCTGCGACTTCGTGCGTACGTCGGGGACGCGGACGCGCTCGATGCCCTTCGAGACGAAGAGATTGACCAGTCCGCCTTTCCGGTTGCTGATGTTGGGCAGCGGGTCCTGCTCGACGACCACCCCGACGGGCTTCTCGCTGTTGAACACCTGCTTCACGTCGCCGACCTTCAGCCCCGCCTTCGTCAATGCCGCCTCGGCTGCGGCGAGCGTCACGCCGGTCACGTTCGGCGTTCGCACGGTGCCGCCGGTGTTGCCGTTGAAGAGCGATCTCGTCAGCAACGCGGCAACGATGAACACGCCGACGAAGGCGAGGGCGAGGACGCCGTAGATCACCATGCGGCCGCGGCGAGTGAGACCCGTCGCCGGCGGTGACAGCACCATCGTGGTCGCCGCCGGTGTGAGCAGCGTCGTGGTCTCCGCGGGCAGGACGGGAGTCGCGGCGACCGCGCGCCCCTCGGCGGCGCGCAGCAGGTCGTCGCGCATGTCGCCGGCCGTTTGGTAGCGGTTGGCGGGGTTCTTTGCCATCGCCTTGAGGATCACGGCGTCGACGGCGGGGGAAAGGTCCGGCTGGATCGACGACGGGCGCGGCGCGTCCTCACGCACATGCTGGTACGCGACCGCAACCGGCGACTCGCCGGTGAACGGCGGCCGGCCGGTGACGAGCTCGTAGAGCAGGCATCCCGTCGAGTAGATGTCGCTGCGGGCATCGACGTGCTCGCCGCGGGCCTGCTCCGGCGAGAGGTACTGCGCGGTGCCGATGACCGCCGCCGTTTGCGTCATCGTCGACGACGTGACGGCACGCGCGATGCCGAAGTCCATGACCTTGATCTCGCCGGCGGGTGTCAGCATGACGTTGGCCGGCTTGATGTCGCGGTGCACGATGCCCGCCTGGTGGCTGTAATCAAGTGCCGCGCAGATGTCAGCCGCGATCTCCAGCGCGCGCCGCGGCTGGAGCCGTCCCTCCGCCTGCAGCACGTCGCGCAGCGTCCGGCCCTCGACGTACTCCATGACGATGTAGGGGACGCCGTCGTCGTCGCCGGTGTCGTAGACGGACACGATGTTGGGGTGGTTGAGCGCGGCGGCCGATTGTGCCTCGCGCCGGAACCGCGCGAGGAAGGTCGGATCGCCGGCGAGGTCCTTGCGGAGCACCTTGATGGCGACATCGCGGCCGAGGCGGTCGTCGCGGCCGCAGCGGACCTCGGCCATGCCGCCGACGCCGAGGGTCTGCGCGAGTGCGTAGCGGCCGCCGAGCAGCTCGCCCTGTTGCTCGACCATCAGCCCTTACCTTTTTTCTTCTCGCCCTTGCCGCCGCCGCCGTTGCCACCGACTGCCGTGAAGGCACGCGCAACGTGGAGAACGACGGTGTCGCCTTGTCGGACGACCTCGGCGCGGTCCACGGAGAGCACGGTACCGACGGGCTCGTTGGAGCCGTCGAGGTTGACGACGACCTTCAGGCCGAGTTTCACGAGCGCCGCGCGCGCGGCGTCCACCGACTCGCCGTCGACCTCGGGGAAGTTTGTGATGGGACAACCGGTGCCGTTGGACAGCACGAGTTTCACCTTGCTGCCGCGCGGCGCCGCCTTGTTGACCGGCGACTGCGAGATGACGTTGCCCTCGGGTTCCACCGAGCACTGGCTGCCGGTGACGTCGGCCTTGAAGCCACTGCGGCTCAGCGCGGACGTGGCCTCACCGATCGGCTTGCCCTTGACCGTCGGGACCCGCAGCTCGTTCAGCGTGCCGATGACCCGCAGCAGGAGGGCGACGACGACCACGAGTGCCAGCCCGGCGACGAGCCAGAGAGCCAGCCGCCGCGGTCGCTCCCGGCCGGGCGGCTGCGGGCCGGTGTCCGCACTCGGCATCAGCACCGTCTCGGCGCTCGCCGGCGTCTCGGGCACTGGCATGACGGACGTCGCTCCCGGCCCGACGTCCTCGCCGTAGAGGCGGCTGCGCAGCGTGCTGGCCTGCTGCGCGAACGCGCCCGCGGTGGCGAATCGGGCGGCGGGGTCCTTCTCCATCGCCTTGAGAACGAGCTCGCGCACCGGCTCGGGGACGTCGCTCGGCAGCGCCGGGGGCGCGTCGTTCAGATGTGCCATGGCGACACCGACCGGCGTCTCCGCGTCGAACGGCCGGTGCCCACTCAGGCACTCGAACGCCACGACCCCGAGCGAGTAGACGTCGCTCGCTGGCGTGACGACTTTGCCGCTGCCCTGCTCCGGCGAGAGGTAGTAGGCCGTGCCCAGCACCGTGCCCGTCTGGGTCAGCGGGACCGCGTCCGCGGCCCGCGCGATGCCGAAGTCGGTCACCTTCACCATGCCGTCCGGGCGCACGATGATGTTGCCCGGCTTGACGTCGCGGTGGATCACGCCGGCCTGGTGCGCGGCGTCCAGTGCGAGCGCTGCCTGCCCTGTGATCGACAGCGTCTCGTCGGCTGTGAGCCGGCCGTCACGCTTGAGCCGCACGGACAGGGTCTCGCCCGCGACGAGCTCCATGACGAGGTACGACGTGTCGCCGAGCTCGCCGTAGTCGTAGACCGCCGCGATCCCAGGATGCGAGAGCCCGGCGGTGTGTCGCGCCTCGGCGCGGAACCGAGCCAGGAAGGCCTCGTCGTCGGCGTACTCCTGCTTGAGCAGCTTGACCGCGACGTCTCGGTCGAGCAACTCGTCTCGCGCCCGCCATACCTCGCCCATGCCGCCGATGGCGATGCGCTCGACCAGCCGGTAGCGGTCGGCGAGCAACAGGTCTGGCGCCAGCGTCATCACGCACCCCGCGCCAAGGCCGTCTCCATAACGGTGCGGAAGATCGGTGCCGCGACGAGCCCGCCGGTGACCTTGCCGGATGCGCCGCTCTCGACCAGGACGGCGATCGTGATCCGCGGCGCCGCGGCCGGGGCGAAGCCGATGAACCACGCGTACGGCGGACGGTTCGCGGCGTTCTGTGCAGTGCCGGTCTTGCCGGCCACAGCCACGCCGGGGACCTGCGCGCGTGTCCCGGTGCCGCGCGTCACGACGAGCTGCATCATCTGCGTCAGCTGCGCAGCGACGGACGGACTCACCGCGGTGCTCAGTGGTCGTGGCTCGTGCCGCGATAGCACCGAGAGGTCAGGGCCCTCGACTTCGTCGACGACGTAGGGCTGCATCGCGAGCCCGCGATTGGCGATCGCCGCGGCAACGACCGCCATCTGCATCGGGGTGACGGCAACCTCGTACTGGCCGATCGCGGACAGCGCCGTCTGCGGCCGGTCGGCGTCGTCGGGGAAGACACTCTCGGCAATCGGCAGCGGGTAGTCGCCGAGGTCACCGCCGAAACCGAAGCGCCTGGCCTGTGACTTCAGCGCGTCTGCGCCGAGTGCTAGGCCGAGCCCGGCGTAGGCCGTGTTGCAGGAGATGCGCAGCGCGTCGGCGAGCGTCGAGGTGGCGCCGCTGCAGCTCTCGCCCTCGAAGTTGCGCAGGCTGCGGTTGGTGAGCGGCAGCTTGAGCTGCGGTGGCGACGGGATCCGCGTCTCGGGGTTGTAGCGCCCGCTGGACAGTGCCGCGGCGGTCGTCACCAGCTTGAAGACCGACCCCGGCGGATAACGCCGCTGCGTTGCGCGGTCGAGCAACGGGTCGTGCGGGTCCCGCTGATAGCGGGCGAACGCGGCGCGAACCTTGTCGGGGTCGTGAGCGGCGAGGTCGTTCGGGTCATACGACGGCGAGGTCGCCTGCGCGAGGACGGCTCCGGTGCGCGGGTCGAGCGCGACGACCGCGCCCACCTTGTTGCCGAGCGCGCGCACCGCAGCGTCCTGGGTCGCCGGGTCGACGGTGAGCTTGACGATCCCGCCCTGTGGCTCGCGGCCGGTGACGAGGTCCGAGAGTCGGCGCACGAACAGCCGGTCGTCGTCGCCGGAGAGGATCGGCTCGTAGGCCTGCTCGAGCCCGGCGCGGCTGTAGACCAGCGAGAAGTAACCGGTGAGGTTGGCGAACGCCCGCCCGCGCGGGTAGACGCGCAGGTACTTGAGCCGGCCGGACGTCGCCCGGCTCTCGGCGATCGCCGCGCCGCCCGCGACGATCTGGCCGCGCTCGCGCGAGTAGATCTCGCTGAGCTGGCGGGTGTTGCGCGGGTCGTTGCGCAGTGCGTCCGCGCGGACGGTCTGCAGGTAGTTGACGTTGACGAAGAGCAGCCCGAAGAGCGCGAGCGCGGCGACGGACAGACGCCGGAGTGCGGGGTTCATCGCGCGCCTGCCGAGAGCACGGTCGTCATCTCGCCGGTCTGCTCCGCGGTCGGCCGTGGCGGAGTCGCCGGGCCCGGGGTAGCGCTGCGTCCGGAGTCAGAGACGCGCAGCAGCAGCGCGACGAGCACGTAGTTGGCGACGAGCGAGCTCCCGCCGTAGGACAGGAAAGGCAGCGTGATCCCGGTGAGGGGGATCAGCCGCGTGACACCGCCGACGACGACGAAGACCTGCAGCGCGAGGGCGAACGCGAGGCCACCGGCGAGCAGCTTGCCGAACTCGTCGCGCACGCCGAGGGCCGTGCGCAGCCCGCGCATGACGACCACCGCGTAGACGAGCAGGATCGCGACGACGCCAAAGAGCCCGATCTCCTCGCCCAGCGCGGCGAAGACGAAGTCGGTGCGCGCGAACGGGACGGCGTCGGGCCGGCCGCGGCCGAGGCCAGTCCCGGTGAGACCTCCGGTGCCGAAGCCGAACAGCGCTTGCACGAGTTGGTAGCCGTGGCCCGCGGCGTCGCGGAAGGGGTGCAGCCAAACGTCGACCCGTTCACGCACGTGACCGAAGGCCTCGTACGCCGCGAAGGTGCCGATGCCGAAGAGGCCGAGCCCGATGAGGACCCACGACGTGCGTTCCGTCGCGACGTAGAGCATCACGATGAAGATGCCGAAGAAGAGCAGCGACGAGCCGAGGTCGCGCTCGAACACGAGCACGGCGAGGCTGCCGAGCCACGCGAGGACGACCGGACCGAGGTCGCGACCGCGCGGCAGGTTGAGACCGGCGACGCGCCGGGTCGCGAGCGAGAGCACCTCGCGCTTCGCGACGAGGTAGCTCGCGAAGAAGACGATCAGGCAGATCTTCGCGAACTCCGACGGCTGGATGCTGAAGACCCCGAGACGCAGCCACAGCTTCGCGCCGTTGATCGTGCGTCCGATCCCCGGCACGGCCGGGAGCATCAGCAGGACGAGCCCCAGTGCCGCGAAGCTGTAGCGGTAGCGGTCGAGGAAGCGGTGGTCGCGCACGAGCGCGAGCGTGGCGACGAACAGTGCGACTCCGACGGCGGTCCACACCAGTTGCAGCGGCGCGTACGCCGTCGCCTTCTTCGCCGTGCCGGCGACCTGGTCGACTGCTGCGAAGTCGAGCCGACGCACGACGACGACGCCGACTCCGTTGAGCAAGGCGACGAGCGGGAGCAGCAGCGGGTCAGCCGCCGGCGCCAGGTAGCGCACCGCGAGGTGCGCGACGCCGAAGAGCAGCGCCAGCGCCAGGCCGTAGCTGAGTGCCCCGGCCGGGATGCGCTCGTCATGGGCGAGGCCGACCGCGATGTACGCGGCGACGGCGATAGCCACGGCGAAGAGCAGCAGCCGCAGCTCGATGTTGCGCCGGTGCGGTAGCCGCGGCGCACGGATCGTCTCCGCCGTCATCGGCTCGGCCTCGCGCTTGGTAGTCGAACGGTCGACGGCGTCGCCCGCGGGGCCGGCGACGGCGTAGGCGCGGCTTCGGCCCGAAGCACACTGACGATCCGGTGTGCATCCTCCAGGCTCGCCGCGGTGATGCCGCGGCCGACGCGTTGCCGCTCGAACTCCGGCAGCGCGGTGACGGGTGGCCCGGGTTCGGCAGCGACCTCGGACAGGTCGATGCCCGCGAACGACCCCGTGACGCCGCGGTAGATCGCGACACGTCCGTCCGCGATGCCGACGTAGTACTGCGCGCGCACGTATGCCCACGCACCCGCGACGCCGCCGAGCAGCAGTAGCACGATCGCCGCAACGCCGAGGAGCAGCCGACGACGCCGCACGGTCCGTCCGCGACCGACGACGCTGTCGTCCGGAACGATCGTCACCGGCGCGGTGGCGGGCACCTGCGGCGGTGGCGGGGACTCGGTCGGAACATCGATGACGGCGGTGTCTTCGACGGGCGCGGTCACGATGGCCGCGCGCGCGGCGGGGGACTCGCCGAGGTCGTGTTCGGTGGCCGGCGGACGCCCGTTGGTCGCAGCACCTACGACGAGCGGCGCAGCGGGCGCGCTGCGGTCCGGCGTATCGATCGCCTCGGCGACGACGCACGTGATGTTGTCGGGCCCGCCGGCCTTCAGCGCGAGGTCGACGAGCTGGTCCACGGCCTGCTGTACGTCGGGTGCCCCCAGCGCCTGCGCCATCGTGTCGTCGGTCACGACACCCGACAAGCCGTCGCTGCAGAGCAGGTAGCGGTCGCCGGGGAGCACCTCGCGCATAGACAGGTCGAGCTCGAGCCCATCGCGACCGTCCAGTGCGCGCGTCATCAGGTGGCGCTGCGGATGCGAACTGGCGTCGCGCGCCTCGATGCGGCCCTCGTCCACCAGCTGCTGCACGAAGGTGTGGTCCCGGGTCAGCTGCGCGAGCTTGCCGTCGCGCAACAGGTAGGCCCGCGAGTCGCCGACGTGCACGAGCCCGGCGCGCGGGCCGTCCGTCAGCAACGCCGTAATCGTCGTGCCCATGCCGTCGAGGTCACGGTCGGCCGCAACCATGTCGCGCAGCTGCGCGTTTGCCTCGAGTACCGCGGACCGCAGCGCGTCGAGCAGGTCGCGGTCGCCGTCACCGCTGTCGAGCGACGAAACCGACGCGACAGCGACGGCACTGGCAACCTCGCCCGCGGCGTGCCCGCCCATGCCGTCCGCGACCGCGAGCACCCGCGGTCCGGCGTAGGCGGCGTCCTCGTTGCCCTCGCGAATCATGCCGACGTGCGAGCGAGCGGCGTAGCGCCAGGCGATGGTCATCGCGCCCGCCGCTTTGCGCGCGTCACTTGCGCATCTCCAACACGGTCTTGCCGATGCGCACCTTCGCGCCGACCGGCACCGGAGTCGGGCCGGTCACCTTCGACCGGTCGAGGTACGTGCCATTCGTCGAGCCGAGGTCCTCGACCACCCACTGGCCGTCGCGTGGCATCAACCGCGCGTGGTGGGTCGAGACGTAGTCGTCGGTCAGGACCAGCGTCGAGTCCGGTGCGCGTCCGATGGTGATGGGCGCATCGGCAAGCTGCACGCTGGTTCCGGCGAGCGAGCCCTCGGTGATGAGCAGCCGCTTCGCTCGGACGCGCGCCGCCTTCGCCCCGCTGGCGGTCGGCGTGGGTGCCCGGCGCGATCGCGCCGGTACGTCGCGGCGAACCGAGCGCGGCACGCGCGGACCGAAGATGTCGAGGCGGATCGTGCGCACCGCGGTCAGCACGAAGAGCCAGAGCAGCACCAGGAACGCGAGCCGGACGACCAGGAAGACGACCTCCGGCATCTACTCATCGTCCCGTTGGTAGACGAGCCGGCTCTGCCCGACCGTGATCTCGTCGCCGGACATCAGTCGCGTGCGCTCGACCGCACGGCCGTTGACGAGCGTCCCGTTCGTCGAGCCGAGGTCGACGAGGAACACGTCGTCGCCCTCCCGCCGTATCTCCGCGTGTCGCCGCGACGTGCCGGTGTCGGCGAGCCGCAGATCGGTATCGGCGCCGCGGCCGATGACGACGACGTCGCTGGTGAGGTCGACCTCGCGGCGCTCGTCGCCTGCCGGCGTGCTGAGTACCACCAGCCGCGGGCGACCGCGCCCGCCACTCGGTGTCGGTACTTCCTCGACGTCGCCGGAGGCGACGCCGCTGCGGACGCGGAAGACGCCGGTGTCGATGTCGTCGTGCTGCTCGAGCGACACGGTTACGGGCCCGACGAAGCTCAGCCGCTCGCGACCCGCGTGCTCGCGCACCATTGCGGCGAGCTCGGCGCCCAGCGGTTCGGCGTACGGCGAGAGGCGCTCGTAGTCGCTCGGCCCCAGCTCCACGACGTAGTCGTTGGGAACGAGCACGCGGTTGGGCGAGACCATCCGGTGATCGTCGGCCTCCCGCTGCAGCGCCTTGGCGATCTCGACCGGCTGCACCCCGCCACGGAAGACCTTCGCGAACGCGCCCTCGACCGCGCCCTCAAGCCGACGCTCGAAGCGCTGCAACACGCCCACGCCGCCTCCTCCGTTGGCCGCCGCCGAATCGTAGGCAGGGCGGCAACGCCGCCGTGGCCCGGCGGTGGTCGGGCGGCTTCTACCCCGTAAACCGGACGCCGAATTACCGCGGCGGTCGCCGTTGCGTGACTGTTAGCCTCGCGATGCTCACTCGGGCGAGTGGCGGAATGGCAGACGCGCACGGTTCAGGTCCGTGTGTCCGTAAGGACGTGGGGGTTCAACTCCCCCCTCGCCCACTCAACCCTGACACAAGCGTTCAGGTTCACCCGCGGCATTGACGGCCCTCGGCGTCGAGGAAAGGGTTGGGCTTCTTCGTCCCGTGGGGAGGGCGTGCCATGTCGTGGAACCTGCGAGGAAGCTACATCGAGACCTGCTCGTGCGAGCTCATGTGTCCCTGCAACCTCTCGCTCGATCACGGGGCGACCTACGACTTCTGCCGGGTGGTGCTTGTCTTCAGCATCCGCGAGGGTCAGGTCGACGGCACCGATATCGCCGGATGCAAGGTCGCGATGATTGCCGACACTCCAAAGGTCATGACGGAGGGCAACTGGCGCGTCGGGGTGTTCGTCGATGACAAGGCGAGCGACGAGCAGTTCGAAAAGCTCGTCGGCGTGTTCAGCGGGCAGCTCGGCGGTCCGATGGCGGGACTCGCGCCGCTCATCGGCGAGATGCTCGGGGTCGAGCGCGCAGCGATCGAGGTCAACGACGACGGCCTGCGCCACTCGGTCCGCGTCGGCGACTCCATCGACTTCGAGATCGAGGACGTCGTGCCGTTCGGCGTGGAGACCGGGGAACCGGTGAAGTTCAACGGCATGTTCCATCCCGTCGGCTCGGACCTCACGATGGCGGAGGCGAAGCGGACGCGGATCAACGCCTTCGGCATCACTTACGACGGCAAGACGGGGTTGTCGAAGTCGGACTTCACATGGGCCGCCTGACGTCATGAGCGTCGTCGGGGACGTGCGACCGGTTGCGTCGTCGGGACTGGCACCGGCCTACACCGCGATCCGGACGCGCGTCGGGCTCGTCGTCCTCCTCTTCGCACTCGCGGGGCTCGCCTGGTGGTGGACGGCCGGGCAGATGCAGGGAATGGACGCCGGGCCGTGGACCGCACTCGGGACCTTCGGATGGTTCGTAGGTGTCTGGGTCGCGATGATGGCGGCGATGATGTTCCCGTCGATCGCGCCGACGGTCGCGCTGTACGGGCGGATGACGCGGACGCGGCTCCCGTTCGCTCCATTTGCCTTCACCGCCGGCTACCTCCTGACGTGGACCACGGCCGGCATCGCGGTGTTCGGTGTTGCCGCCGCCGGCACATGGCTCGGCGGTGACGCGCTCGCCTGGGACCACGCCGGGCGGGTGCTCGCGGGCGGGACGCTCCTCGTCGCCGGGATCTACGAGGTCACCCCGCTCAAGGACGTCTGCCTCGGCAAGTGCCGCAGCCCGCTCGGCTTTCTCCTCGGCTCGTGGCGGGATGGGTGGCTCGGCGGTCTGCGGATGGGGATGCGCAACGGCGCCTGGTGCGTGGGTTGCTGCTGGGCCCTCATGGCGTCGCTCTTCGCACTCGGCGTCATGAGCATCACCTGGATGGCGTTCGTCGGCGGCCTAATCGCGATCGAGAAGACGGTGCCGTGGCGGCGTACGGCGACTTACGCGACGTCCGCCGTCCTCGTCGGGCTCGGCGTACTCCTGCTCGCGGCCCCCGCGGCGCTGCCGGGACTCACTGTCCCCGGCGGGGCACCGATGCCGATGCCGATATCCGGCAGCTAACCAAGAGAGATGACCGACCGGGTGGTCACCGGCAGCTACTGCAACGGCGCGCGACCACCGACGACCGCCGTTTGACCTGCGCGTTTGTGTATCGTCGCAGGTACGAAGCGTGCGTCGAGTGGTTCAACTCCCCCTCGCCCACCCACTTGACTAGAGCCGCTCTCTTCTTGCTCGCTGTCCAGGGCGGGTGCTGCGATCAGTCACGCGGGGGTGTCCAGTGGGCACGGTCGTCCTACTGATGACCGACGTGGTCGGGTCGACACGGTTGTGGTCGTCGGAGGCACCCGCGATGAACTTCGCGATGCGTCGGCACCACGAGCTCGTGCACGGGCTCGTCGCGGAGCACGGCGGGTGGAGGCCACGGGACCAGGGTGAGGGGGATGCGGTGTTCGCCGCGTTCCCCTCACCCACCGCGGCAATAGCGTGCGCCGCGGGCCTGCAGCGAACGCTGGCGGCCGAGGAGTGGCCGACGTCGCTACCGCTGACGGTGCGCGTGGGTCTGCACTTGGGCGAGGTGGTTGAGCGCGACGGGAACCTTTTTGGTGACCCAGTGAACCGATGCGCGCGGTTGCGCGCGCTCGCCGCGGGCGGGCAGGTGCTGATGTCGTCCGCGCTCTACGAGACGGTGCGCGACGCGCTGCCGACAGGTGTTGGTGTGGTCGACCTCGGCGAGCATCGGATGAAGGACCTCTCCCGACCGGAGCGAGTCTGGCAGCTGACGGGGCCGGGACTCGACGGTCCGTTCCCGCCGCTGGCCGGTCTCGACGCGGTGCGGCACAACCTGCCGGTGCAGACCTCGAGCTTCATCGGCAGAGAGGGTGACCTGACCAGGCTGGTCGCCTGCGTCCGCGAGAACCGGCTGGCCACCCTCACCGGCTTCGGTGGGATGGGCAAGACCCGGCTGGCGCTGCAGGCCGCCGCCGAGCTCACCGATGGTTCGGTGGGTGACGTGTGGTTCGTCGACCTGTCCGCGATCACGGACTCCACACTCGTCCCGGCCCGCGTCGCCGAGACACTCGGCGTCCGGTTCGGCATCGGCGATCCTGCGGAAGCGGTCATCGAGTCACTGCAGCACGCGCCCAGGCTCCTCCTCCTGGACAACGTCGAGCAGGTGCTGGGCTGCGCCCCTTTCGTGGCGACGCTGCTGGAGCGGGCGCCCGCAGTGCGCATCTTGTGCACCAGCCGGGAGCCGCTGCGGGTGCGCGGCGAGCACCAGATCCCGCTCGCTCCGCTCACCCTCCCGGACGTTGGCCCAATCGACGGGGATGCCCTCTCGACCTTCGAAGCCGTGCGGCTGTTCGTCGACCGTGCCGTCTCCGTCCGGCCCGACTTCGTCGTCGACAACAGAACAGCTCCGGCGGTCGCGGAGATCTGCGCCCGCCTCGACGGGCACCCGCTGGCGCTCGAGCTCGCGGCGGCCCGGCTCAAGGTGCTGTCGGTCGCCAAGCTTCTCGACCGGTTGGACGCGGCACTGACCGTCCTCACGGGCGGGTCGCGAGACATGCCCGAGCGGCACCAGACGCTGCGCGCCACGATCGCGTGGTCGTTCGACGCCCTGTCGCGCGACGAGCAACTGCTGCTGACGCGGATGGTCGCGGTCCCCGCGTCGGCCGACCTGGACCTGATCGAGGCGGTCTGCGGCGAGGACCTGGACGTGCTCGACCTGCTCGAGCGGCTGGTCGACAAGAGCCTGGTGGTCACATCCGAGGCTCGCGGTGAGACGCGCTTCGGACTCCTGGTCAGCATCCGCCAGTACGCCGCGGAGCAGATCGACGCGACGGCCCTGCACGATCTCGGGGACCGACACGCCCGAGCGTTGCACGACCGTCTGCGCGGTCGACCGTCGAGCGACGAAGAGGTGCGCCGAAAGCACGCGTACGTCGATGCCGAGCTCGTGCATGTGCGCGCGGCACTTGCCCACCGACTCGAAAGGGGCCCCGGCGTCGAGTTCGCACAGCTCGTCGACGACCTCGACGACACATTCATCCACCGTGGCCTGCTCAAGGAGAGCATCGACTTGACGACCGCGGCGCTGCCACGAGCGCGCGCCGTGGATCCCCCCGACCCGGAGTTGCTCGCGGGGCTGCTGACAAATCTCTGCTTCGCGCGGACCGCCTTTCCAATACCCAGCGAGGACTCGGCACGGGAAGCCATCGCGCTTGCCCGCTCGTGCTCGACCCTAGCCCGCCGTGCCGAAGTGCTGTCTATGACTGCCTGGGCGGCGGCACGAGACGCCGTAGAAGCCAAGGCCTTGCTGGCGGAGCTCGACGACGCGATCGCACAGTCGTCCGGCCAGGACGCGCAACGGCAGCAGGAGCGTCACAACGTCGCTGCGTTCATGCTCCGCTACGTCGACCCAGCCGAGGCCGAACGTTGCGCCGTCGCCATGAGTTCAGTGGCCCGGATGGCCCGTCCCGTCCGCATGGCCGAGCTCCTGCTCGACCGCGGCGACTGGCGTGGCGCGTATGACGCGCTCGACGGCGCGACCGACGCCGGGCTAACTGGGCTGCCGAACCCCCGCTGGGCAGCGATGATCGCCACGCGCCGCGCCGCAGCGCTAACCGGCCGCGGGCGACTCGAGGAGGCCCGGGCACTCCTGGAGGAAGCGGCCGGCCACGAGCGGCGCGCCGGGCTGCCCCCGCTGGACTCCGCCGCTGGTGTCGCGGATGTGGAACGGGCGGCCGGGCAGCCCGCGCGGGCGGCCACCGCGCTGGAACGAGCGCTGCACGGGCTCGACGGCGCGGCCATGCGACACCGGTTCGTCCTGCCGTTGCGCTGGCGCCAGGCGGTCTGCCGGCGCGAGCTCGGCCAGGACAGCGCCGCCGAGCTGCGAGCGGCCCGCGACGACCTCGTCTCCTCGCCCCTCTACGGCCCGCGCGAGCTTCTCGGCGCGTTGGTCGAGCGCGCCGTACAAGTCGCTGATGACGACCCGCATCTTGCGGCCGAGCTCATCGCCTCGGTCCAGGCGCACCGCGGCCGCTGGGTACTGCCATTCGGGATGGACCGCGACCTGCAGGAGCTGCTCCCGCGCCTGCCGGCCACGACGGGTAGCCCGGTCGCACCGACGCAGATCTGGTAGTCGCGCCGCGAGCGTCTACGTCTTCGCGACGAGGGCCCAACACCCCGGAATCGACAGCAAGGCTGTCGACGGCACCGTTTTGATGTCGATTCGGGGGTGTGCGCTAGGCGAAGTGCAGGACGTTCGCGTTCCACCTGCCGCACCCGAGCCCGGTCAGTCACGGGGTCGCGCCGGCACGAGCCCGTGCTCCAGCGCGTACAAGCTGGCCCCGATGCGGTTGCTCACGCCGAGCTTGGCGTAGATCCGCTCCACATGGTTGCGCACCGTCTTCTCCGACAGCGTGAACCGCTGCGCGATCTGCCGGTTGGACTCGCCTTGCGCCACGGGCACGAGGATCTCGATCTCGCGCGGTGTGAGCCGATGCTCGCGCGATCCGCGCTTCGCGGGAGCCTGGCCCGCCGCGGCGAGCACCGCACCGACCGCGTCGCCGTCCAGCGCACCGGTGGCGGCCCGTCTGTTCAGCCGCTCCACGGCCTGGGCGGCCGACCGCGCCGGCCGGTACGGGCGCGGCTCCAGCGCCGACTCGTAGGTCACGGCCGCGGCGAGCACCCGGTCGGGCATCGGCAGCGACGCGGCGGCGAGCGCACGCGGGTAGCCACCGCCATCGGGCTGCTCGTGATGGTTCGACGCAATCCGCGCCACGTCACCAAGACCATTGGCCCGCTCGAGGATCCGGGCCGTCAGGTACGGGTGGAGGCGGACGCGCTCCCACTGCTCCGCCGACAAGTCCGCGGAGGCCTCCCAGACCCGGTTGGAGACCCCGATTCGCCCGATGTCGTGGACGTGACCAGCCCGGCGCACCGCCGCCACGTCATCGGCGCCCAGGCCGAGGAGCGCGGCGGCGCGTGCCGCGAGATCGGCGACGGCGCGCGAGTGGCCGAGCGTAAATGGGGTCTTGAGGTCGACGAAGTCGCCGAGCGCGACGAGCATGCGGTCCAGCTCCACCGGAGTGAGGCGGCGGCCGCGGTCAGGGGCCTCGGCGAGGGCGGCGTCCCAATAGCTCCCCTGTTCCGGTGGGGCCAGGAGCGCTTCCGAATCGGCGAGGAACTCGTCAGCGACGGCGGGGTCGAACTGGCCGCCCCGACGCGAGCGCACCATGTGCTCGGCGCCGCCGGGACCGTAGGTGCGGTCGTGCACTTCCACAAGATCTGCCAACTGCGCCACGCGCATCTCGATGGGCAACTGGTCGCCCGCCAACCCGTTCGGGCCGCCCGCCCCGTCGTACCGCTCGAAGGTTGCACCCAGCACCGCCTGGACCCGATCGGACAGCCCGATCGAGGCTGCCAGGAGCGACGCCGACGCGCAGTGCGAATGCACCAGTGCACCCATCTGGGCACGCGGGTTGCGCATCAGCTGCCCGATCAGCCTGATCCGCTGCGGGAGCGGCGCGCCGCGGGCAATGTTGCCCATCAGGAAGCGCATGTACGGCAGACCCGCCCAGTCGACGAGGTACGCCTCGCGCTTGACCGCGATGTCGTCACCGAACCAGCGGACGTACTCGTGGGAGTCGGCGTGGCAGCCGATCCACATCACGAGCGTGGTGTGGAACGTCGTCTCCCGCTGCTCGCGGGTCAGCCCCAGCCTGTCGGCGAGCCGGGTCGCGATGATCGATGCCCGCAGCACGTGCTCTGCCGGCTGGCCGAGCCCCAGGTCGATCGCGATCGACAGTGCGGCGAGCAACTCCGTGCGACGCGTTCCAACCGGCGGGGACGACACAACGTCATCGTGCACCGCGGCGAGCACCTACTTAGGCTGCTGCGAGCAATTCGCGCTGGCGTTCGGCCGCCGAGACGTGTCGCGCAGCGTCGAAGGCGTCAAAGTGCGCGAAGCCGCGCATGAAGATGCCATGCTGCGGTAGCCAGAAGCCACCGATGCGCGTCTGCGCCGGCAGCGGTTCCGGAGCTCCGAGGTCCCGGCCGTTCAGTGTGGCCCGGCTGTTCTCGACCGCCCAGATCCGCACCGGCGCCGCAGTGAAGCGTTGCCCGTTCGGCATGTCACCGGCCAGGCGCACTTTGCCGACGCCGAGCATGGGGCCCGCGATCCGGCCCATGAAGGCGAGGATGACCGAGCTGGTCCACATCCATAGCGGCATCGCCCGGCCCATCGCGGTCATCATCCGCGTGACGAGGGTGCGCCGAAGGGCCACCGTCCAGTCCAGGGTGTCGTCGATCCGCACTCGCAGCGTTTGGTCGTCGAGCCACTCCACGTCGATGTCGGCGCGCACCGACGGACGACTGCACGCGGCGCCGATGTAGCGCTCGCAGCTGTGCTCAGGGTCGGCCGTCGAGTAGACCGTCCAGTCACCCTCGGGACTCCGGTGCCACAACGCGCGGTAGCCGGCACCGAAGCTCGCCGCCGTCATGCTCCGTAGCGCGAGGTAGTCACCTGACGCGAAGGACAGGCCCATCACTCCGTAGCCACTGATCCATTCCCCGTCGCCCCGAGGGAGCGACGGCGCCGCCTCCGCATCCTCGGCGAGGACCCGCGGCGCGTTGCGGGCGGACATCACTGGCCCTCAACCACGGGGAACAGCCGGTCGGCGACCAGCCCGTGGGCTTCACGGTGAACGGCGGCCGCGGCCTCGGTGTCGGGCGCCTCAACGAGGCACCACGCCTTGCCGTTGGCCTCGTCGACCCAGTAGCTGCGGTAGTTCACGCCGTACTTTTCCTGGACCAACAGGTCCTGTGCGTGTGCGCCGGCCACGTCACCGGCCGTCGTGCCGGCCGGGAGCGCCTCGTGCACATCCATGTAGAGCGCCATCGCTGCCTCCAAGGGTGAGTTCGTCCCGTCAGAGTCGCGCTGGTGCCGGACCACGTCATGGGGCATCTGCCTCAACCTGACGGCGAGTTGCTGGGCCGGCGTTGCTGCGCACGTGCGGCAGGATTGTCGCTGTGACTTCTGCCTCGGCGCCCGGAACTGACTTCGCCGCGGTGACGGCGCGGCAACAGCGGATGTGGGCGACGGGTGACTTCCACCGCATCGGGGTCGCCCAGGTAGGTGTGGGCGAACGGCTGGTGAGGTCGCTTCGCGTGCGAGCTGGCGACCGGGTGCTCGACGTAGCCGCCGGGGCCGGGAACACCGCGCTCGCGGCGGCGCGACGGTTCGCCGAGGTGGTGGCGACCGACTACGTGCCGGACCTGCTCGGCCACGCGCGTGCGCGCGCGGCAGCGGAGGGGATCACGCTCGCGACTGAGGTCGCCGATGCGCAGGCGCTGCCCTACGACGACGCCACGTTCGATGTCGTGACGTCGACGTTCGGCGCGATGTTTGCGCCGGACCAGGAACGCACGGCCAGCGAACTACTACGAATGCTGCGGCCCGGTGGCCGGCTCGGGATGGCCAACTGGACGCCAACCGGGTTCGTCGGCGAGATGTTCGCGATCGGCGCGCGCCACGTGCCGCCGTCCCCGGGACTGCAACCCGCGGCGCGATGGGGTACGCCGCAAGGACTCGACGGTTTGCTCGGCAGGCGCGGTGCTGAGCTAACCGTTCGCGAACGGTCGTGCGACTTCGTCTACCCCTCGCGGGAGTTCATGCTCGACTACTTCAGGTCGTGGTTCGGGCCGACGGCGACCCAGTTCGCGGCACTCGACATCGACGGGCAGCAGCGGCTGGCGGACGATCTGCTCTCGCTTTACGCGAAGCACAACACCGCCGACGACGGCACCGTGCTGATCGCGGGCACGTACCTCGAGGTCGTGGCAACGAAGCCGTGACACCCCCGCATCGACAGCAAGGCCGTCGGCGGCGCGGTTTTGACGTGGATTCGGGGGTGCGCCGGACTACGCGAAGTGAAGGACGATGCCGAGCGCGCCGGGCCCGGTGTGAGCACCGATGACAGCGCCGACCTCGCTCTTGTGCAGCGACCGCAGACCAGGGACGCGCCGGCTGAGGTGGTCGGCGATGTCGTCCGCACGCTCTTCGGACGCGAGGTGGTGGATCGCGATGTCTACGACGGCACTGCCCGCCTGCGTGACTGCGATCTCCTCGAGGCGGGCGATGGCCTTGTTGGCGCCGCGGACCCGCTCGAGCGGTTCGATGACGCCATTCGCGATGTGCAGGATCGGCTTCAGGTCGAGCGCCGTGCCGACCCACGCCGCGGCGGCGCCGATGCGCCCGCCGCGCTTGAGGTACTCCAGCGTGTCGACGTAGAACAGGACACGCGAGCGTCGCGCCGCTGTCTCCGCGGCTGACATGACATCCCACACGTCGCCGCCCGCAGCCGCAGCCTCGGCTGCGGCGATCACGGCGAAACCCAAGCCCATTGCCGTCGCGCGCGAGTCGACGACCTTGATCCGCGCCTGACCCTCGTCAGCAAGATCGTGCGCGGCACTGACGGCGTTCTGCCGAGTGCCGGACAGCCGGGCGGACAGGTGGATCGACACGATGTCGCGCGCGTCGGTCGACTCGTACGCCGCGCGGAACGTCTCTGGCGACGGCGGGCTCGTCGACGCGGTGCGGCCGGGCGCGGTGATCCATGTCGCGAACTCAGACGGAGCTAGGTCGACCCCCTCCAGCGAGACCTGGCTTTGCATGTGAACGTTGAGCGGCACGACGGTGATGCCGTACTTGTCGATCACGCTCTCGGGCAGGTACGCCGTCGAGTCAGTCACGACGGCGACGTGCTCGGCCTCCGCGGAGCTGGGCCGCGCGGGCGTGCGCACGAACGAAACCGCTGGCTGACGCGGCGCTGGCGCTGGTGCCGGCGTCGCTGCAGCAGCAGCTGCTACGCCAGGTGCGGATGTCATCGACGGTGTGGGCGCCGCGGCCGGTGGCGCGGGAGCCGGTGTCGCCCCGGACGCGCCGGTCGCGACACCGGCCGGAGTCGTCGGCTCGCCGTGTGCGCCGGTGAGCATCGTCTGCCATGCCTCGGTCACCTGCGCGAGCAGGTAGCGCAGCGCGCCCGCCCGGTCCGCGTCAGCCGTGTTCAGCGCGGCGACGAGCTGGCCGGTGCGCGACTGGTAGGCCTGCTGCGCGGTCGCGAGGTCGGCGTTCGCGTCGATGCCAAGCAGCGCGCGCGCCTCGTCGATGCCCAACGCCGGACCTTTCGCTGTCGACCGCCGTAAGGGCGGCATGGAAGGAAGACCGGTCGAAACCGGCACATAGCGACTATCGGACGGTTTTTGCCAACCCTGAATCGCCAGGCGGCGCAGCGGTCGTTACGCCGTTGGCAGCGAGATCTCGCCGGAATGGCCGACCGCGCCCAGCCCGAGGTTGGCGTAGATC
>JBHELW010000280.1:0-5917 GCA_046262915.1 Mycobacteriales bacterium
ACACGCGTGTCGTGCGCCGCCAGGGACTCGAACCCCGAACCCGCGGATTAAGAGTCCGCTGCTCTGCCAGTTGAGCTAGCGGCGCGCTTGCTCAAGCGACGGCGACTCTAGCAGCGGCTCACCCGCTCTCTGGGTGGTGAATGTCTGCACATCCGCAACATTCACCACCCAGTCGAGGCCAGCGGCGCGGGTGGGACGCGGGTCGGGCCGCGGGTCGGGGCCATTCGCGATATATCTTGACATCTACCAGACGCGATATATCGTGTCTGCCATGACGCACTGGGAGATCAGCGACCCACAGACCATCAGCCTCGACGCGGTTAGCGCGCTGCGGCTACGCATCGTCGCCGGCGAGGTCAGCGTGACGGCGACCGACGGCCAGCCACGGCTCGAGGTGTCCGCCATCGAGGGCGCGCCACTGCAGGTCGACCTCGACGACGGCGTCCTGACCGTGTCGTACGACGACCTGTCCTGGGGCGGCATCCTCGACTGGCTCAGCGGTGGCAGACGCCAGCGGCGCGAGGTGACCCTCGCCCTCGCCGTACCGCCGGCGTGCGAGGTGCAGCTCGGCACCGTTTCCGCGAACGCCGTCGTCTCCGGGGTGACGATGCCGACCAGCGTTCGCACCGTGTCCGGGGAAATCACGCTCGACGGGCTCGGCGGTGAGATCTCGGCGAAGTCCGTCTCGGGTCCGGTTGAGGCGCTCGGTCTCGACGGTGACCTGTCGTTCGACACTGTGTCCGGCGACCTGACCGTCGCGGGCGGGCGGTGCCGGCACGTCACCGCGAAGAGCGTCTCCGGGGACGTGACCATCGACGTCGCGCTCGATTCCGGTGGGCACATCGACGCGTCGTGCGTGTCCGGCGACGTGGTGCTGCGGCTGCCGGCCGAGACCGGCGCCAAGGTGTTCTGCGCCTCGGTTTCCGGTCAGCTCACGTCGGCCTTCGCCGGGCTGTCTGCATCGTCGGCACCGGGTCGGCGCAAGCTCGAAGGCGCGATCGGCGGCGGCGACGGCGAGATCCGCGTGAAGACCGTGTCGGGCGACGTCGACCTGCTGAGCCAACCATCGGCATGAGCCCGACGTTCGCGCACGGCGCGCTGCGGCTCTACCTCCTCAAGCTGCTCGACGAGCAGCCGCGCCACGGCTACGAGCTCATGCAGCAGATCGAGGACCGGCTGCAAGGTCTCTACGCGCCGTCCGCCGGCACGATCTACCCGCGGCTGGCGCGGCTCGAGGCCGACGGTCTCGTCGAGCCTGTCGCCGGAGAGTCCGGCCGCAAGACTTATCGCCTCACCGACGCCGGTCGCGCCGAGCTCGCGGCGCGCAAGACGGAGCTGGCCGACGTAGAGAACGAGGTCGTCGGGTCGGCGCGCAGTCTCGCGCGCGAGATCCGCGCCGACGTGCGTGCGTCGGTGCGGGACCTTCGCACAGAGCTGAAGAACGCGGTTCGCGAGGTACGACGGGAGGAGCGGCGCAGCGCGCGGCCGGCGACGTCCGACGGTGTGCGCGCGGAGCTCGACGCGTTTGCGCGTGACCTCGCGACGCGGCTCGGGCCACTCGCCGACGATGAGCTCGGCGAGCTGCGCCGCGCCTTGCACCGCGCCAGCGGCGAGATCGCCCGCAGCCTCAGACGTCGGCGCTAAGCGGCACTAGCGGGCGCGGCCGCCGTCCCAGTAGTACGCCGTCGCGACGCCGCCGCCGAGGCGCTGACCGCGCGCCGCGCCGCCCGTGCACGCAACCCACGTCTCGTGCCAGCGCTCGTGTGCCGTCCGCAAGGCCGATACGGCGACCCGCCACGACGCCACCGGCGCGGGGTCGTGGTCGCGCTGCTGGTTGATGAGGTCGACCTGCGAGGTCGCGAACTCGAGCTCGCGCGTCACTCGGCGTAGGTCGTCAAGAGTCTGCATGCGGGAAACGGTAGGAGCGGACGTGACAGCAGCCGCGCATTTCCACGGCGTGTCGGCGGGGGCCCACTAGACGTGCACATGCGTCGCGCGTCGCCGTAGCCTCGGGTCATGAGGCAGCCGGTCGCACCTGAGCGTCTGCTGGATCGGCTGCTCGACGCCGCCGAGAACGCGAGCCCGGTGCAGGCGGTCGAGGCGGTCACGCGCGACCTCGGGCGGACGCTCGGCGCGACGTCGGTCTCCTTCCTCATCGCGGACCTCTCCGGCCGCGCGCTGGTCCGACTCGCCCACCTCGCTTCCCACGACCTCGATGGTTCCGCCGCGCGGCGGGATGACGAGGAGTGGGGCACGGTGCTGCCGTTCGACGGCGGACCAGCCGAGCAGGCGCTGCGGACCCAGCACGTGCAGGTCGTGCCGCCCGACGCGAAGCAGTCCTGGACGGTGCTCGCGCCGGTGACCGAACGAGGCGAGGCCCTGGGTCTACTGGAGCTTTCCCTTCCGGACGAGCCGCCGCCGGCGGTGATCGATGAGGTACGGCGGACCGCCCACGTCCTCGGCTACGTCGTCATCGCCTGCCGGCGGCACACCGACCTCTACGAGTGGGGCCAGCGCAGCACGCCGTTCAGCCTCTCGGCGGAGATCCAGCGGCGGCTGCTGCCGGCGGCGTACACGTGTGAGGCCGGCTCGTTCACCCTGGCGGCCTGGCTGGAACCGGCCGAGACGATCGGCGGCGACACGTTCGACTACAGCCTTGCCCGCGACCAGCTGCACTTGTCCGTGACTGACGCTGTCGGGCACGGCGTCAACAGCGCGCTGACGGCAACGCTCTGTGTCGGCAGTCTGCGCAACAGCCGACGGCAGGGGGCGAATCTGCTCGAGCAGGCTGCGACAACCAACGACGCGCTGCTCGCGAACAACTTCGGCCCTGCGGAGGAGCACTTCGCGACCGCGCTACTCGGTCGGCTCGATCTGCGGACTGGCAGCCTCGAGGTCGTCAACGCAGGTCACGTCGCGCCCTACCTGGCGCGCGAGGGCGAGGTCACGGCCCTCGACCTGCCGGCGAACCTTCCGCTTGGGATGTTCGCCGAAACCACCTACCGCAGCACCATGGTGCCCCTGGCGGTGAACGACCGCGTCGTCGTGGTGACGGACGGGATGTTGGAGCGGGCCGCGGCCAGCCTTGACCTGCGGGTGCACATCCGCGAGACCCGAGAGCTGCATCCCCGCGAGGCCACCCGCGCCCTCGCCGACTTGGTGCTCGCGGCGAGCGGCGGAGTGCTTGCCGACGACGCGGCGCTCGTCGTTCTCGACTGGCACGGTGAACACGGCAAGCCCCGACGCACCGTGGCAGGCGCCGACGCCGGGCCGCCGCGAGGCTGACCGCGACGCCGGCCAAGAGAGTTTGCAGTCGCCGCCAAGGTGCTTCGCGTGCAGTTGCGCGCCGCGGGTGACGCGCTTCTGCACGCAGTTCGTTTGGGGTGAGCGACGGGGATCGAACCCGCGACAACCGGGACCACAACCCGGTGCTCTACCAGCTGAGCTACGCCCACCATCGCGCCGGTCAGGCGCGGATCAACTCTACGGGCGGACGTCCGGGACCGGCGAGCCCGTTGCGGGGGACGCAGCGGTTGCCGTCTCGCCGTTGCCCACGGTGGCGGTCGCTGTCTCGGGTGGCGGCTCGCTGCGGCGCGGCGGGACGAAGATCGTCGAGCGGTAGTAGCGCAGCTCCGCCACCGACTCGAGGATGTCGGCGAGCGCGCGGTGTCCGCCCGCTTTCGCCGGGGCTTCCTGGTAGGTCCGCGGGTACCAGCGGCGGCACAACTCCTTGATCGACGACACGTCGACCATGCGGTAGTGCAGGTAGCCGTCGAGGTCGGGCATGTACCGCGCGAGAAAGCCGCGGTCGGTGGCGATCGAGTTGCCACAGAGCGGCGCCTGCTTCGCGTTGGGCACGTGCTCCTTGATGTGCGCGAGCACCGCGGCCTCGGCGTCGGCCAGCGACGTCGTCGACGCGAGCACCGCGTCGGTCAGTCCGGAGCTGGCGTGCATCTCACGCACGACGTCGACCATCGCGTCGAGCTTCTCGCGCGGCTGCGCGACGACGAGGTCGACGCCGTCGCCGAGCGGTTCCAGCTCGCCGTTGGTCACGAGCGCGGCGATCTCCAAGATGACGTCGTTCGCCGAGTCGAGCCCAGTCATCTCGAGATCGATCCAGACGAGCCGGTCGGCCATCAGACCGCTGCCGGTGCGTTCGTGGCAGCCACGTTGGCGCCGGCTAGCGGTGCCGCGGGCAGCTCGAGTTCCATGCCGTCGTAGGCAAGGACGGGTGGGTTTGGCCGCGCGCCCCACAGTTCGGCGGCGCGCGCGTGCAACTGCTCGAGGTCGTCGTCGGAGTGACCGGGATCGTGGTGGAAGAGCACCAGCTGATCGACGTCCGCCAGCGTCGCGAACTGCACGACGTGGTCGATGCTCGAGTGCCCCCAGCCGATGTGGTCGGGGTACTCCGCCTCGCTGTACTGCGCATCGTGCAGCAGCAGGTCTACGCCGGACGCGAGGTCGTGTCCCGAGATCCACGCGACCTCAGCGGCGCGCAGCTCGGCGACGCCGAGAGCGGGCTCGTGGTCCGGCAGGTAGGCAAGTGCGCGACCACCGGCCTCGATGCGGTACCCCACGGTCGGCCCGTTGTGCGCGATCGGTGCGGCGTAGAGGTGACCGTCACCGAGCGCCGCGCCGTCAAGCGGCGCGTCGTGCACGACCAACGTGCACGGCACGTCGTGCAGGCTGACCGGGAAGAGCGGGTCGGACATGTACAAGCCGACCCGCTCGGACAGGCTGCGCAGCGGTGATGGCGGTCCCCACAGGTGCAGCTCGACGTCGCGCTGGTAGAGCGGTGCGAAGAACGCGAGCCCCTGCAGATGGTCGAGGTGCAGGTGGCTCAGCATGACGTGCACACAACGCACGCCGTCAGAAAGCAGCTTGCGACCGAGCTCGCGCATGCCGGTGCCCGCGTCGAGCACGGCCACCGAACCGTCGTCGAGCTCCAGCTCGACGCACGAGGTGTTCCCGCCGTAGCGCACCGTCTGCCGACCCGGCGCGGCGATCGAGCCGCGGCACCCCCACACGCGCGCGCGCATCAGTTTGCGGACCCGTCGTCGGTGACTTCCCAGAACGTCGCGATGACGCCGACGAAGTCCTCCGGGCTCGAGAAGAGCGGGATCGCCGTCAACGCCACGCGGCGACGCCGACCGTCCGGGTCGGTCGCGAGATGCTCGCCGTAAGCCGGCCGCCGCTCTTGCAGCGCAATGACCATCGGCATCTGTTCGCGCTGGTACGGCGTGCCGTCCGGCTTCGTCGGGTTGAACCGCGGTGCCCACTCGCCGTGGCGCAGCTCGCCGGTCTTGCCGAACGGGCCGCCGAACGCGACGTTGGCCGCCTCGTTGTAGAAGACGAGGGTGTTCTCGGAGTCGACCAGGAACATCGGCACCGCGACGTTGCTGGCGAGCTCGCGCGCAAGGATCAGCGCCAGGCTCTTGTGCCGGGTCTGCTCCACGGCGGCTGACTCTAGGACGGCGCGGGCACCTCGAACCACACTCGCTTGCCGTCGAGCGTCGTCACAAGTCGGTCGCCCGTGGGTGTCGCGGCTCGTACATGCCGACCTCGCTGCCTCCCGGCAGCCGGAACCTCGTCAGTCGCCCCCAGCGCTCCTCGGAGATCTGCTCGGTGAACTCGACGCCTCTGGCGCGCAGCTCTTTCATCGTGGCGTCGATGTCGTCGCACATGAAGTACAACTCGTGCGAGGGAGCCCCGTCCGCCGGGTGCATCGCCATCTCTGCCGGTGGCAGCTTGAAGATGAGCCAACCGCCGCCGGCATCGACGTGCGGCTGTCCCAGGACGTCTGCGAAGAAGGTTCGATCCGCCTCCGGATCCCGGCTGAACAAAATCACATGACTGCCGTTGATCACGTGCGGAGGCTACGTCGTCGTGGCGGGGCTCCGCGTCGTGCGCCCGGCAG
>JBHELW010000281.1:0-1166 GCA_046262915.1 Mycobacteriales bacterium
GAGGCGCGCAGCGGGGATCTGTCGCCGACCGACCAGCTGTGGCCGAACGGGTCATGAAAGCCGCCCTGGCGGTGCGCCCCCCACGGCAGTCGGTGCTCCTGCACGGGCGATCGCAAGGTGGCTCCGGCCGAAACCGCCCTCGCGATGAGGCTGTCTGGATCCTCGACGAACACCTCGATCCGCGTGCTCGTGACGCCCACCTGCCCGGGATCGCTCTCGGCCGGGTTGCGCGGGTTCACCTCGTGCAGGAAGAACGGCGAGCCCGCGACCGACAGCCCGGCGACGCCGCCCAGATCCCAGAGCGTCGTGGCGCCGAGCGCGTCCCGATACCAGGCGAGTGCGGCTGGCGCGTCGGGCACGATCAACATGACCGAGATGTGAGCGCCGTCGGCGGGACGATGCGGGGCCTCGGGCAGCGGTGCTCGCATCTCGCTTGCAAGCGCGGGGCCCGAGACGCCGCCCCATTCTTCCGGGGCGAGGTCGGCGATCGACTCGGAGAACGTCCAATGATGACCGCCAAGGTCCTCAACGGTGTACTGGCGCTCGCCGTAGCGGAAGTCACTGGGTGGCGCGACGATCTTGACGTCCCGGGCCCGCGCGTGATCGTGGTGGGCACGCGCGTCTAAAACTCGGACGAGCACGGCTCGGGGGCCGGGACGCAGGTTTGAGGTGCGGGGCTCGGTGATCGCGACCGTGCCGCCTGCAAACGACAGCTGGGCGCGATGATCACCGACCCGCCACCGCTCGACGAAGCCAAGCCGGTCACACAGCCAGTCAATCGCCTCGATCACGTCGTCGTAGACAAGCACGGGGATCACCGTGCATGGCGGCATCGTGCGGTTGGAGACCCGGCTCGGCCTCGACGTCCTGGCGCTCGCGTCCTCGCCCTCGCTCATGCCTCTCCTCGCGTAGGTGGTGGCCTGGGTCATAATATTGACAGCCATGTCAAGGTTTGTGCCAGAGACAGCGCGCGCCGACGGGCGCCGCAACGCGCAGCGCATCCTCGATGCAGCAGCCGAGTTGATCGCGTCAGATCCTGCGATCAGCCTGGAGCAGGTCGCCGAGCGCGCCGCCGTCTCCCGCACGACGCTCTACAACCACTTCGCCAGCCGCGACGCGCTGCTCGACGCGCTCACCGACCGATCGGTCGTCGAGATCACGGTCGC
>JBHELW010000282.1:0-12024 GCA_046262915.1 Mycobacteriales bacterium
AGAGGCGATCTGCTCCTTGGTCTCGACGTCCTTCGCGGCGTTGCCGATCGACTCGACGACGCGCTCGACGGCCGCCTCGATGCCCTTCTTCAGGCTCATCGGGTTGGCGCCGGCGGCGACGTTGCGCAGGCCCTCGCGGACCAGCGCCTGGGCCAGGATCGTCGCGGTCGTGGTGCCGTCACCCGCGACGTCGTTGGTCTTCTTGGCGACTTCCTTGACGAGCTCGGCCCCGATCTTCTCGTACGGGTCTTCGAGCTCGATCTCCTTGGCGATCGACACACCATCGTTGGTGATGGTGGGCGCGCCCCACTTCTTCTCGAGGACGACGTTGCGCCCCTTGGGGCCGAGGGTGACGCGTACCGCATCGGCGAGCTGGTTCATGCCCCGCTCGAGACCGCGCCGCGCCTCCTCCTCGAAAGCGATGATCTTCGACATGCGTTGCTGTCCTTCCCGGACCTATAGGTCGTGTCCGCCAGGCGCGGCACGCCCGCGACGGCGCCCGGTCAGGCCGGGCATTCGCGCTGCACCTGGCACTCGGCATGCCCGAGTGCTAGATCAGGTTTAGCACTCTCCTACGCCGAGTGCAAGGCCGGGGCGGGCGTCCGAGGACCGCCCAAAGACCAGGTGAAGGGCTACGCCGGATCCGACCGCAGCCAGACGGAGACGGTCGCGGGCTGCATCGTCGCGGTCACCGCGGCCACCAGTTCCGCCCGCAGGCTGTCCAGGTCCACCTGGTCACGCAGCCGCGCGCTGAACGCCTCGACCGTGCGGGCCGCGTCGTAGCGGCTGCGGTTGAACCGGCGGTCGACCACCGCCTGGACGCGCCGCCGCATCGGGTTGAACAGCGCGGCGACCGCGAGCGTCGCGGCTGCTACGCCGACGTCGGAGCCGCGCACGAGCCGCGTGACGAGGGTTACGACGAGCAGGTACGGCAGCACGAGGAGCCCGGTGAGTAGCAGATAGCTCACCGTCCGGCTGATGAGTCGGTCGATGTCGTAGAGGCGGTAGCGCAGGATGGCGACCCCGACCGCTGCCGGAACCGCGGCCAGCGCGAGAAGCACGACGGCGTTGGCGATGTTCTCGGCGGTCCGACCGAACAGCGGTCCCGCGATGAAGCTGGCCACGAAGCTGGCGACAAGCATGCTCGCGGACAGGAAGAGCCAGCGCAGCTGCGCACGCTCGACGCCGCGCGAGCGGCGACGGCGGACGACGACTGACGCGACCGCGCCGCCAAGCGCGACAGGAAGGAGTGCCAGCGCGATCGGGTACAGCCACGCCGAGCCAGCCCACGGGAACGGGTTCTGCACCTTTGGCGCCTCGTCCAGTGGCCCTGGCGACAGCGCGACCGCCACCGTCAGGGCCACGGTGCCGACAGCTGCCGCCCACCCGACTACTCGCCACCGCAAGCGGTCGCTGGGCAGTCGCCCATCCGGGAACAGGAGAACGACGAAGGTCACCGTGAGCATGACGAGCGGTGCCCAGTTCCAGTCGTCGTACCACAGGCCGATCGCGGCGAGGCGACCCGTGCCTCCGGCGTGCGTCGCGAGCGCGCTGGCCGGCGCATCGAGCGCCGAGAGCACGGCGACGACCTGGAAGATCGGCCCGATCCGGTTGCGCGGCTGCGCCCGGGTGATCACGGCGCCTAGTGCTGCGATGCCGAGGATGGCAGCCGTGAAGATGCTGTCACCGGCGACGGAGCTCAGCGTCGTGGCCTCGCGAAAACCAGGCATGGCGCGCATCGCGAACGCGCTCGCGATCGCGGCGGCGGCGAGCAGCGGCCCGGTGTAGACCAGCATCCAGCTCGGCCGCCGCGCAGAGTCGGCGCTACCGCGCAGCGTCCTCATGGCCGGGCGCCGCCCGCTGGGCGGAGCCAAAGGCTCGCGACTCGCGGCTCCACGGTCTGGCCTACGACGGCGAGGATCTCGTCGCTGACGGCGCCGAGGTCGGTCTGCTGGCGCAGCCGCGCGGCGAACGCCTCGATCGCGCGGGCCGCGTCGTAGCGTTGTCGGTTGAAGCGCCGGTCGACCCCTGCCTGGACGCGGCGCCGGACGGGCTGGAAGGCCGCTGCCACAACGAGGGTCGACATCGCAACCACCGGCTGCGAGCGGACCGAACCCGGGACGAGCGCCTCCCCCAGCACGACACACCCGAGGTAGCCCGCGCCCAACAAGGCGGTGATTACGAGGTAGCTGACGGTGCGGCTGACGAGGCGATCGATGTCGTAGAGGCGGTACTTCAGGACGGCGATCGCCGCGCCCGCTGGCACGATCGGGAACAGGAAGACCCCGATGTGGCCGTCACCGACAACGCCGATGGACGCGGCGAACAGGGCGACTGCAGCGGCACTCGGGTAGATGAACCACTTGATCTGCTGACGCTCATCACCGGTAGCACGCCTTAGGCGCAAGGCCAGCGACGCGACCGCGAGCAGCACGAATGCGAGGTTGGTCATCAGCAGAACGCCAAAGGCCGTGGCGGCGACACCGGCACCGGGCAACGGCGTGAACGGCGGCCGCGCGAAAGGGAAGTGCTCAGCGAGCGCGCTCGACCAACCGAGGCCGGTGGCCGCGATGCCGGCGTAGTCGGCGATCGCCAGCCAGAGGACCGGGCGCCAACGCCTCGAGAGCAATCGGCCGTGCGGAAAGACGAGGAACATCGCGACAAAGCAGATGAACGCGGCGTGCCACAGCGACGATGCCGCCCAGGCGAGCCAGTTGCCGCCGGGCAAGGCGCCGGGGTGGCTCACCAACGTGAAATGGGCGTACTGCGCGGCGAAGACGTAGAACGACACCTCGGCGCCCCAGGCGCTGAGCAGCCACCCGACGGGGTTGCGCGGCCGACGTGCGGCGACGGGTCCGCCGACGGCCGCGGTGCTGATAGCAATAGTTACCGCTGCCCACGACGTCGCCCCGAGCGGCCGGAACGCGAGCAAGGCCGTCGCGACGAGTCCGAGCGACGTCGCGCTGAGCAACCAGGCGAGCCGGGTCGCGCTCCGAACGTGCACAGCCACGAGTCTGCCGCGCATCCGTCCGCGCATCGTTACGGCGGGTGCAAAAGCGAAGGGGCCCGGCGCCTGTCGGCGGCGGACCCCTTCGTCAGAGGTGGTGGCTCAGGTCAGACCGGACGCACCGCGTCGGCCTGCGGACCCTTCTGACCCTGAGTGACCTCGAACTCCACGCGCTGGCCCTCTTCAAGGCTGCGGTAGCCGTCGGCCTGGATCGCGGAGTAGTGGACGAAGACGTCCTGGCCCCCGTCTACGGCGATGAAGCCGTAGCCCTTCTCCGCGTTGAACCACTTCACTGTGCCCTGAGCCACGTGCTCTCCTTGGACGAGTTCGGCGCCGCACCTCGCTAACGCCGGGTCCAGGTGGGCCTTCTGTGCGGAAACACAAAAGGCCCGCCACCGTTCCGCGGGCCGTGACTCGTGCACGTGCTTTGGAACTGAACCAAGGCGGGACAGTACATGCTCGCCTGGCGGCTGCCTAGAGCCTGCGAGAATTGGTCGCGAGCGTCGCAAACAGCCCGCATTACGACGTAACGAAGGGGCCTGAGATGACGGACGACGTCGCGCGCTGGTTCGCGCGACGCACGTACAACTCGGCCGACTTCTCGCCGGCAGACCTCGTCGCGCGCAAGGCCGGGACCACCGTGAGCGTCGTCGTCCCGACGTTGGACGAGGCGAGCACCGTGGGCGATGTCGTGAGCTGCATCGCGGATGCGCTGGTGCGCGACATGGCGTTGGTCGACGAGGTCGTCGTTATCGACGGCGGGTCGACCGACGGGACGCAGCGGGTGGCCGCCGCGGCTGGCGCTCGCGTCGTCGACGTCGCGGAGGTGCTTCCGGCGTACGGCGCGATAACGGGCAAGGGCGACGCGTTGTGGAAGTCGCTCGCCGCAACGTCCGGCGACATCGTGTGCTGGGTCGACGCCGACATCACCAACATCCACCCGCGTTTCGTCTACGGACTGCTCGGCCCGCTGCTGGTGGACCCGGACGTGCACTACGTCAAGGGCTTCTACGAGCGGCCGCTCGCCGGCGCGGGTGGGCTCGCACCCACCGGTGGCGGGCGCGTCACGGAGCTCGTCGCGCGCCCGCTGCTCAACCTGCACTGGCCGGCGCTGGCCGGCATCGTGCAGCCGCTGTCCGGTGAGTACGCCGGTCGGCGCGCAGTACTCGAGCAGGTGCCCTTCGCCTCCGGCTACGGCGTCGAGCTGGGTCTGCTCATCGACTTGCTCGAGCTGGTCGGACTCGACGGACTCGCGCAGGTCGACCTCGAGCGGCGCGTGCACCGCAACCGACCCGACGCGGCCCTCGCCCGGATGGCGATGGAGATTCAGCAGACGGCGCTCGCGCGACTCGAGCGGACCGGACGTGCGGTCCTCGCGGACGCCCCGGGGACGTCGCTGCTGCAGTTCAACCGCGTGCCCGACGGGACGGTCGCGTCGCGCACGAGGGTCGCCACGGTCGACCGGCCGCCGATGCGGACTGTGCGAGAGCACATCGCGTGAGCGCCGACGTCGTCGTCGCGTCGAACCGCGGCCCCGTCTCCTTCCAGACCAGCGACGACGGCTCGCTCGTGCTCCGCCGCGGCGGCGGCGGCCTGGTGTCGGGGCTGCGCTCCGCGGTCAGCGCGGACCGGTCGCTATGGGTGTGCGCGGCACTTTCCGACAGCGACCGCCAAGCGGCGTCCGGCGTGCCCGACGGGCGCCTCGCCGACGCCGGCCACGACGTCGGCGACACGCCGGTGCGGATGCTCGCCATCGACCCGGTCGTCCTCGACCGCGCCTACAACTCCATCGCGAACCGCACGTTGTGGTTCGTCAGCCACGAGCTGTACGACACGCCGAATCGGCCGTCGTTCGATGCCGCGTGGCGGCGCGACTGGCAGGCCTACGTCGACTACAACACGGCGTTCGCCGAAGCATTAGCCGCGGAGGCCGCGGAGGGCGCGCGCGTCGCAGTGCAGGACTACCACATGTGCCTGGTGCCGGCGCAGCTGCGCGCGCTGCGCCCCGATGTGCGCATCGGCCACTTCTCGCATACGCCGTGGGCGCCCGCCACCTACTTCGCGCTGCTGCCCGATGACGTAGCCGCCGCGGTGGTTCACGGGTTGCTCGGCGCGGACCACATCGGCTTCCACACCGCGCGCTGGGCGCAGGCGTTCCTCGACTGCGCGCGCGCCGTCCTTGGCCACGACGTGACGGCAGACGCCGACTCGTTGTCGCTGCAGCACGACGGCCGGACATCGACGCTCGGCGTCTACCCGCTCGGCGTCGACGGCGACGAGCTGCGGGAACGGGCCGGGCGTTCCGACGTACAGGCTCGGGCGGCCGGGCTGCGCTCCGCCGTCGGCGACCGGCAGCTGATCGTGCGTGTCGACCGCACCGAGCTGTCGAAGAACATCGTCCGCGGGCTGGCGGCCTACCGCGAGCTGTTGCGCACGCACACGGAGTGGCACGGTCGGGTGGTGCACGTCGCGTTCGCCTACCCGAGCCGACACGACCTGCCGGAGTACCGCGAGTACACCGCGGCGGTGCAGCGGATCGCGGTCGAGATCAACGACGAGTTCACGACGCCCGGCTGGCAGCCGCTGCAGCTCGCCGTGCAGGACGACTACCCGCGGTCGCTAGCCGCGCTGATGCTCGCCGACGTCCTCGTCGTCAACCCGCTGCGGGACGGCATGAACCTCGTGGCGAAGGAGGGGCCGGTCCTATCGACCGACGGCTGCGCGCTCGTGCTCTCGCGGGAGGCGGGAGCGGCGGACGAGCTGGGCGCGGATGCCATCGTCGTCAACCCATTCGACGTGTCGGCTACGGCGGAGGCGATGCACGCCGCGCTGTCGATGCCCGACGCGGAGCGGCGTGCGCGCTGCGATCGCCTCGCCACCCAGGCGACCGCCTTGCCGCCGCAGGAGTGGTTGCGCGCGCAGCTCGACGCGCTGCTACCGACGTAGATCCGGGTCGTCCGCCAGCGGGATGGGAGACGACTCGCCCGAGCGCGGCGCGATGGGAACCGGTTTCACCGCCTGGATGCACAGCTTCGTGTCGGTGAAGCTGACCGGCTCGCCAGCGTCGTCAAAGACGAGGTCGTAGGCGTCGATCGCCTCCGGGGTAGCGGCTCGCAGCCGGGCGTGCACCTCGGCGCGCTGCGTGTCGTCGCACCCAGCGCGGGCGAGCCATGGCTCCAGCGGATGCTGCTTGCGAAACGCGCGCGACTCGGTGATGCGCAGGCCCGCGCCGGTGACGACCGCAGCCCAGCGCGTCGCCGGCCACGCGCGCTGGTGCGAGGGGTCGCGCACGCGCTCTAGATCGTTGATCCACTGCGCGAGTGCCTCGTCCTCAGGGACCGTCGTGTCGACGAGCAGGAAGACGCCGCCGGGCACGAGGACGCGGGCGACCTCGTCGACGAAGCGCGCGACGTCGCCGAAGTGGTGCGGCGCGATGCGGCAGCCGACGAGCGAGACCGATTCGGTCTGCACCGGCAAGCGCTCAGCGGCGCCGGCTACCCAGATCGCCACAGCGCCGCCGTCAGTCGCGCTGCGGGCGGCGGCGACCGACGCAAAGGTCAGATCGCTCGCGACGACGCGGTGGCCGCCGCCCAGCAACGCCCGCGTCGAGAACCCGCCGCCACAGGCGACATCGAGTGCTACGCCGGGCAGGACGTCGCCCGCGCGCGAGGTGAACCATTCCAGGTCGTCACCGCGGGCATGGCTCTCGCTTGTCGCGTAGCGCTCGGCAACGGCGCCGTACTGCTGCTGGCTTTGGCGTTGCGCGGCGCGCACGGCGTCGTCGTCACCGGCGAGCTCGCGCAGCAGCGCAACGACTCCCTCTGGGCCGGCCACGACGACGTCGGCTCGGTCGCGCAACATCGCCGGGCCCTCGCTGCTGTCGGCGAAGACCGTCGCCGCGTCGAGCCCGCCGCGGCACAGCTCGTCGACGACGTCGAACGCCGCCGCGTCGCCGATGTCGTCACCCACATAGAGCACCGCTCTCGGCGAACACTCCGCGGCGAGCGCGCGCAGCGCGACCCCCTTGTCCGTGCCGCCCGGCCGCAGCTCGAGCACGAGGCGACCGGGCGCAACCTCGAGACCGGTCTCAACGGCGAGCTCCGCTACGGCGGGACGCAACGCCGCCAGCGCGACGTCGGGCTCGTCGGCCTGCCGCGTATGGATGGCGACGGAAGCTCCCTTGTCCTCAACGACCACGCCGGTCGGCGCGAGCTCCGCAAGCCGGCGCAAGATGTCGTGCGCCTCGCGCACGCCGCGGCTCGGCGGCGCCGACGTCAGCGCGCCCGTCGCCCCCTCCCACCGCTCCATGCCGTAGTGGCCAATCACCGTGAGACCGCGCAGCGGCTCTCCCGCGGCGAGCCCGGCGAGCTCGACGAGCTGCGCGGCCGGACGACCGGTGACCACGGCGAGACAGCGCACCCGCGGCGCAAGCGAGAGCAGTGCCTCGACGGCGCCGCGGGCGGGCCGGGCGTCCTCGGGGCGCGCGACGATAGGCGCGAGCGTCCCGTCGTAGTCGATCGCGATGAGCGCATCGGCCGGTGCGTCCCGGATGGCCCGGAGCACCGCGTCGCCCGCGACGGTCCGCGCACGCGGATCTCGCGCTGTCCGCTCGCTCATCCGCCCAGCGTGGCACAGCCGTGTCGACGTGCCGCCGGTCCGCTACGCCGGGAAGTCGCGCGTGACCACGACAACGAGTGGACCGCGCAGCGAGGCCGGCCGCGGAGCAACTCGGCGGACCGCCGGCACTGCCCGCTGCAGGTCGAGGGCCGCTTCCCGCAGGCCCGGCCCGTAGTAGGCCGTGGTGACGGCGACGCGCAACCGCGTGTTGCCGACCTCGGCCACCAACCAGCCGGCTGACTCGAACTTCGCGGCCGCGCGCGCGGCGAGCCCCGAACGGCGCGACGCGTTGAGCACGGTCAGCACCGGCCGGGTGGTCGCCGACGGCGCCGACGTGGACGCGCTCGACGGCGACGCGGCGGCGGACGTGGACGGCATCGAGTCGGGGATCTCCTCGACCACGCCCGCGGGCCCTTCGACCGCGGGCGTGCCGCTCGGGTGGTCGGAGATCGCGTTGACGGCCCAGATGCCGCCGACGATCAGCGCGAGCGCGAACAGGCCACCGAGGACGGACCGCAGGAGGTCGGCGACCCAGGCGGGTGGGTCGGGTGGAGAGGTCGTCAGGTCTCCACGCCGAGCCGCCGTGCCGACCGGGCGCGCTGCCGCGCGGTGCGGAGCCGGCGCAGCCGCTTGACGAGCATCGGGTCGTGGATCAGCGCCTCGGGCCGGTCGATGAGCGCGTTGAGCACCTGGTAGTAACGCGTGGCCGACATGTCGAACAGCTCGCGGACGGCCTGCTCCTTGGCGCCGGCGTACTTCCACCACTGCCGCTCGAAGGCGAGGATCTCCCGTTCACGCGCGGTGAGTTCGCCGGCCTCGACCAGGCGCGGCAGCGGGGCGAGCGCGTCCATGCGGACTCCTCCGGCGTAGCGAATGACAACGGTGTCATTTTGCCACGGGGGTCGGACAGTTTTGCGGACGCGGCGGGTGTCAGGGGTAGAGGCCGCGCGTCCGGTGTGCCTCGGCGACCCGCCCGACGCCGATCATCTGGGCGGCCGTGCGCAGGGAGACCTGCCGCTCCTCGGCCAGTGTCGCGACCTCGACGAACGCGCGGTCCATCAGTACCTGCAGCCGGTCGTTGACCTCGTCCTCGGTCCAGAAGTACGCCTGCAGGTCCTGCACCCACTCGAAGTAGGAGACCGCGACGCCGCCGGAGTTGGCCAGGATGTCGGGCACGACGGTCACGCCGCGCTCCTCGAGGACCGCGTCGGCGTTCGGCGTCGTCGGGCCGTTCGCGCCCTCGACGACGAACCGCGCCTTGACGCGGTCGGCGTTGTCCTCGGTGATGACGCCTTCGAGGGCCGCCGGGACCAGCACGTCTACGTCGAGCTCGATGAGCTCTTCGTTGGTGATCGCATCGGTGCCCGGGTAGCCGACGACGGTCTCGGCGCCCTGCCGCAGGTGCCGGAGCAGCGCGACCGGATTGAGCCCGATCGGGTTGTAGACCCCGCCCTTGACGTCGCTCACCGCGACGACGCGACACCCCGCATCGTGCAGGAACTGCGCCGCAAGACCGCCGACCTTGCCGAACCCCTGTACGGCGACCGTCACGCCCCGCGGGTCGACGCCCTTGTCGCGCAGCGCCGCGAACGCGGAGTACATGACGCCGCGCGACGTCGCGCCGCCGCGTCCTTCGGAGCCACCGATCGCGACGGGCTTGCCGGTGACGACCCCGGGGACGGAGAACCCGGCGTTCACGGAGTAGGTGTCCATGATCCAGGCCATCGTCTGCTCGTCGGTGCCGACGTCAGGTGCCGGGATGTCGCGCTCGGGACCGATGATCGGGAGGATCTCGCTCGCGTAGCGCCGGGTGAGCCGTTCCAGCTCCGGTCGGCTGAGCAGCTTCGGGTCGACCGAGACGCCGCCCTTCGCTCCGCCGTACGGGATGCCGATCAGGGCGCACTTCCACGTCATCCACATCGCGAGCGCCTTGACCTCGTCGAGGTCCGTGGCCGGGTGGTAGCGGATGCCGCCCTTGGCCGGGCCGCGGGAGAGGTTGTGCTGCACGCGGAAGCCCTCGAAGACCTCGACCGTGCCGTCGTCCCGGCGCAGCGGGACGGACACAAGCAGCGAGCGACGGGGCGTCGCGAGCAGCTGATGCAGACCCTCGTCGAGGCGTAGCTGGCGGACGGCGTTCTCGAGCTGGATCAGCGCCGAGTCCCACGCCGTCTGCGTGTTGACCACTGGTGCGCGCCTCCGCGACGCCCGGCGCTCGCCGTTGAGAGCCGTGACGGATGCAGTGTGCCGCAGTGACGGCGACCCGCGCAGGAATGCGGGCAAATCGGATCCGCCCAGTCTGCGGCTCATGCTGGTGTCCGGCCGCGTCGACAACAGAGATGTGACTCCCGACTACGACGACGAGCCGCGGCTGCAGCGACCGATGCCGCCGCCCACCGTCCGGCCGGTGACCATGTGGTCGCGCCGCCACGGCGGGATGACGTCCTATTCGCTGTGGGGTCGGATTGCGGCGACGGTGCTCCTCACGGTGCTGCCGCTGTGGTTCTTCGTTCACGCGGGCGCGTTCGGGCTCGTCGGCGTGATCATGTGGGTGTTCATCGTGTTGCCGAAGGCACTCCGCGACGTCTGGAAGCGCGAGCGGATCGTCGTGCTACCAGTTGACCGTGAGACCCCCGCCCGCTGGGGCGACGACCGCTAGTCGCCCAGCGTCTCGGCCCACGCGCGGTGCCCCGCTACGACGTGCTTCGCGGCCGCTAGCTGCTCGGCAACGCGCTCGGGCGCGGTACCCCCATGCGAGGCGCGCGCGGCGACCGCGCCGGTTAGCGACAGCACCGCGCGCAGATCGCGGGTCAGTGCCGGATGGATCTCCGTCAGCGTGTCGTCGTCGACTGCGGCCAGGTCGCAGTCACGCTCGACGCACCATGCCACGAGGCGGCCGACGATCTCGTGCGCCTCGCGGAACGCCAGCCCGTTGCGGACGAGCTGGTCGGCGACCTCGGTCGCGAGCACGTGGCCAACGCCGGCCGCCGCCTCGATGCGCTGATGCTGCACCCGCATCGTCCGCACCAGTCCGGCGAGAGCCGGCAGTACCAGCTCCAGCGTGTCGACCGCGTCGAAGACGGCCGCCTTGTCCTCTTGCAGGTCACGGTTGTAGGCGAGCGGCAGTGCCTTGAGGGTCGCGAGGAAACCCGCGACGTGACCGATCAGCCGACCGCTCTTGCCACGCGCGAGCTCGGCGACATCGGGGTTCTTCTTCTGCGGCATGATCGAGCTGCCGGTGGCGTAGGCGTCGTCGAGCTCGATCCAGCCGAACTCCGACGTCGACCACACGACGATCTCCTCGCCCAGCCGCGACAGGTGCACGCCGACCAGCGCGGCCACGAAGAGGAACTCCGCGACGAAGTCGCGGTCGCTGACCGCGTCGATCGAGTTGGCCGCCGCCGCCGCGAAGCCGAGGTCCGACGCGACGCTGATCGGGTCGACCGGCAGGCTGGAGCCGGCCAGCGCGCCGGCGCCCAGCGGCGAGACGCTCGCCCGTGCGTCCCAGTCCGCGAGCCGGCCGACGTCGCGGCCGAGCGCCTGGACATGCGCGAGCAGCTGATGAGCGAACAGGATCGGCTGCGCGTGCTGCAGATGGGTCATGCCGGGTGCGACGAGTGCGCCCGCCGACTCGGCCTGCCCGATGAGCGCAACCTCCAAGTCCGCGAGCAGCTGCGCGAGGCGACGCGCCGCGTGGCGCAGGTACAGCCGCAGGTCGGTCGCGATCTGGTCGTTGCGGCTGCGGCCCGCGCGCAACTTCCCGCCGAGCGGTCCGAGCCGCGACAGCAGCGCGCGCTCGAGCGCGGAGTGGACGTCCTCGTCGTCCGGGGACGGTGTGAACGCACCGGATGCGGCATCCGCGGCCAGCTTGTTCAGCGCCTCGAGTACGGCGTCCAGCTCGGCGGCGTTGAGCAGCTCGGCCCGGTGGAGCACGCGGGCATGGGCCCGCGACGCCTGCAGGTCATAGGGCGCGAGCCGCCAGTCGAACGCGATGCTCGACGACAGGCGCGCGACGGCGTCCGCCGGCTCGGTCGCGAAGCGGCCGCCCCAGAGCCGGTTCTCTTCAGTCATCGGCGATCAGTCATCGGCGATCAGTCGGGCCTCGCGCGCTGCCCACACGCGCGTTGGCAGCCCCCACAGCTCGACGAACCCCTTCGCCGCCGATTCGTCGAAGCGTGCCTCCGCGTCGTAGGTCGCGAGCGCGTAGTCGTAGAGCGACGCGTCGCTACGCCGGCCGAGCACGGTCGCCGTGCCGCCATGCAGCCGCAGCCGCACGTCGCCGCTCACCCGCGCTGCGGCCGAGGAGAGGAAGGCGTCGAGCGCGCGCTTGAGCGGCGAGAACCACAGCCCGTCGTAGACGAGCTCCGCCCAGCGCCGCTCGACGTCGCGCTTGTAGCGCGCGA
>JBHELW010000283.1:0-2033 GCA_046262915.1 Mycobacteriales bacterium
GCCATCGCCGTCGGGCTCGCGCTGGCCGCGGTCGCCGTCCTGCGCACCGTCGCGGTGCAGCCCGACGACGAGGTGCATCCGGCTTTGTGGTTCGTCGGCGCGGGTGTCGCGAGCGGCCCGGCCTTGCTGCTCGTCGGGACCGCGCCGCGGCTGGCCGGTGTCAACGACGCGGTGCTCGTCGCGTTCACCGGCAACGGCCTCGCGTTGCTCTGGCTCGGGTCCGTCGCGATCGGCGCGGCGCTCTACGTGCTGCCCACCGAGAGTGGCGTGCCGCTCTACAGCCGCTCGCTCGCCGCCCTCGGCTTCTGGGGCTGGGTTGTCCTGGCGCCACTTGCCGCAGGCGCGAAGCTGCTCTCCGGCCCGGCCCCCGACTGGTGGGAGACGCTCGGCACCGCAGCGAGCATTGCGCTGCTCATTCCTGTGCTCGCCATCGTCACCGTGCTCGCCCTGACCTACGCGCGCCGCGTGCCCAGTGGCACGCACTCGGCGGCGCTGCGCTTCGCGCTCGCGGGCACCGTGTTCTTCGGGCTCTACGGCGGGCTGCGCGCGGTCGGTGCGCTGCGCACCGTCGCCTCGGTGCTGCACCTCACGGTGGCGATCGACGCGGGCACCGAGCTCGCGCTCTATGGCGTGATCGGCTCGTGGCTCGCGGCGGGGGTCTATGCCGCGCTCCCGGCGCTCACCGGCAACACCGCGCTGAGCCCAGCGGCGCAGCGGCGGCACGTGTGGCTCGTCGTCAGCGGCGTAGCCCTCGTCGTCGTGCCGCTGCTCGTCGGCGGCATCGTGCAAGGCGCGCTGTGGCAGGCCGGCGTGCGCGACGGCTCGGGCGTGTTCCTCGGCTCGGGGTGGTCGCTGGTGAGCGATGCGGTCCGCCCCTGGCTGTGGGCGCGCGCCGCCGGCGAGGCGGTGCTGTTCCTCGCGTGGGGCACGCTCTTCCAGCAAGTGCTCTCGACGTACTCCTACGGCCAACCGCTGGCGACCGCGCCCGCGGTTGCAGTTGACGTCTCGTCCTCGAGCGTCGTCGTGCGGGCGTAGGGCGCGGCGATGCGGCGACTCGGCCTGCTGCCGATGCTGCTCGGCGCGGCGCTCGCGCTGCTCGTCGGGTTCGGCGTCGTCGTCGCAGTGCCAGTCCTGACTGGACCAGACCGGCTCGCGGCGTCAACCCGGCACTACGACAGCGTCGGCGACGCGCGTGGTCGCCACGTCTACCAAGACCAGGGCTGTATCTACTGCCACACGCAGCAGGTGCGCGACACGTTCACCGATGCCGGCCTGGCGTCCCGCCCCACGCGGCGCGGCGACCTGCTCCTCGACCGGCCCGCGCAGCTCGGCGCCGTTCGCTACGGGCCCGACCTGCAGTGCGTCGGCGACCACGTGCCCGGCATGGTGGGCGACACGGGCGGGGCCGGGGGCGACGCGGCCGAGCTACGTCGGGTGGCGGCGATGATCGCCTACCTGAAAGCCCCGGCGCAGTTCCACCACGGCAGCACGATGCCGTCTTACGCGTTCCTCTCCGGCACCGAGCTGCGGCGGCTCGCGATCTACCTCACACACCTGCGGTGTGACACGCCGGGCGGCATCGTCGCTGGCGGCGCACGATGACCGACATCGAGCAGCCGTACTTCATCGACGAGCCGGTCGCAGCCGGAGCCGTCGCGTACGTCGACCCCGGCGCGCCGTGGCTCTTCACCGTGGTCGCGCTCGTCATCGCGCTCTTCGCCGTTTACTACGCCGCGGTGTTCGCGAACGGCCCACGCGACTCGTGGCGGCACTCGTTCGACCGCGGTCGGGCGAGCTGGACGCGCGTCGTGCCGACGTCCGCGCCGGGGTCAGGGCAACCGAACGAGCTCACCCCGTAGCGCCAGCTGCACGGACCCGCCGACGCGCACGCGCTCGGCGGCCGCGCGCACATGCAGCAGCGAGGGGCGACCCATCTCGACACCCTGGTCGATCTCAATGTCGACGGGCCCGAGCCGCGCGGCGAGGTAGCACCCGAGCGCGGCCGCCGCTGAGCCCGTGGCGGGATCCTCGGC
>JBHELW010000284.1:0-1235 GCA_046262915.1 Mycobacteriales bacterium
CGGCAGGGGACCGAGCGTGAGCTCGTCGCCGACTTCACGTTGGGCCGCGACCTCGCGCTGCTGGCCGCCGTGAAGGTGCAGGCGCAGCGCCCCGCGCGCGCGACGAGCAACGTCGGCCCCACGCAGCCGGAGACGGGCGCCTCGGAGCAGTGGAGTCAGGGCGTGGAAGGGCGCGTCTCGCCGACGATGGCCGGCGACCTCAACGCACTCGCCGGCACGATCCCGGGCATCACCATGACGCCGAACGGCCCGTCGGTGTTGGGCGCGTCGGGGGAGTCGAACCTCACGACGCTCAACGGGATGGGGCTCGCCGTCACGCAGATCCCGCGCGCGGCGCGCACCGAGACGCGGGTTACTGGTGCCACGTTCGATCCGACGCGCGGTGGATTCTCCGGCGCCAACGTCGATGTCAGGCTCGGACCAGGCGATCGCAATTACCAGCGTCGCAATGCGTTCCTCACTTTCGACCCGCGCTACCTGCAGTTCACCGACGCCACGGGCCGCTCACTCGGCGCCACCAGCGGGGGCGCGCGCGGCAGCATCGGCGCCGACGGTGAGCTCATTCGCAGCGCGCTGACCTACAACGTGTCGGTGGATGTCGGCCGGTCGCTCAGCGAGCCGTCCACTCTGATAAATGCCGACGCGCAGGCGCTGCTCGATGCGGGCGTCGCACCAGACTCGGTCGCACGTCTCATCGCGCTCGCTACTCCACTCGGTCTACCGCTCGTTGCTTCAGGCGGACCGACGAATCGCCAGCACGACGCCGTCACCTGGCTCGGCCGGCTCGACGACACTCGCGACACGCTCAGCACTCGCGCGCTCACCAGCTACGCCGGCTTCACCCGCGACGGCGCGATCGGGTTCGGCCCGCTCTCGGCGCCATCAGCCGCCAGCGAGCGGCGCGAGCGCACGCTCGGCGCGCAGCTCACTCTCGGATCTTACGTCGGGCCGGGTCGGCGGACCCTCAACGAAACCCGCCTGGCCCTGAGCGGAGTGCGAAGCGAGGTGTCGCCCTATCAATCACTTCCCGCCGCCAGCGTGCTGGTGCGCTCCGATAATGTCGGCGCCGAGACGGACGTCACGTCGGTATTGCTCGGCGGCGGATCGTTTCTGCCGACGCGAGAATCGCGGTGGACGCTCGAGGGTGGCAACCAGACCGAGTGGAACGCGCACGGGAGAAGGCATCGGTTCAAGGGACTGCTGTGGGGACGCATGGATGGACTGCGGCAGGAAGG
>JBHELW010000285.1:0-5633 GCA_046262915.1 Mycobacteriales bacterium
ACGAGGGTGTTGCCGACGTCGCGTTCGCGATGGCCAAGGCGGTTCGCGCCGCGCGCTTGGCCGCGCCGCCCGGTGAGCCGACCCGAACTGTCCTGCGGCCGCGCCCGGTGGACGAGGTCGCGTTCGCCGTGGAGCGCACGACGGACGGATTTGTCGTCCGCGGCGAGCGCCCCGAGCGCTGGGTGCGAATGACCAACTTCGACAATGACGAGGCCGTCGGCTACCTCGCAGACCGGCTCGCGCGGCTGGGCATCGAAGACGAGCTATGTCGCCAAGGCGCCGAACCCGGCGTAGCGGTCACCATTGGCGACTGGACCTTCGACTGGGCACCGCCCGAGGCCGACGCGCCACCAGACCCTGACGCACCACCACACGCAGACGCATCGCCAGACGCCGACGCACCAGCAGCAGCATTGGCGTCGCGCGGCGCGGCGCCGTCATCCGACGGACATCGTGCGCGTGCCCTCGGCCCGCGCGGCACAGACCCCCGCGTCGGGCGTTAGTAGCTTCGCTGTTCCTCGCGCGCAAGACTCACCGCGACGTTCGCGCGCGACAATTACCGCAACCTTCGCGCGCGCGACCTTCGCGCGCGACGTCCACTGCGACATTCACGCGCGACGTTGGCGACACAGAACGGCTGCACGACGTTGCGTCACCCCGACCGGCCCTCAGCCGGCGCGGCGATGTCGTGGATGTCGCTCGTCTTCTGGCGGCACCAGCGGTCTCTTTCCCGAGCCGTCGACCAGCGCCCAGCCGCGGTGCGTCTTGAGGTTGTGGTGGTAGCGGCACAGCGGGTCGAGGTCCTCCAACCGGGTGGTCTTCGTGATCGCCCAGCCGGTGCGGTGGTCGACATCACAACGCGGGTTGACGCAGCCGGCCGTGGCGCAGCTCGGGTTGAGCCAGCGCAGCGCGGTGAGCTGGAAGGCGGTCGGCGCCCGCCCGGCATGCACGACACCAGACACGCGGACGCGGCAGCGGTCCAGCTCCGCGACGATCGCGTCCGCGTCGCGAATGTCGGTCGTCGCGGCGCGGTTGGCGGGCACGTGCGCGACACTCTCCACGGTCTCATCACCGCTGGGCTCCCGCCGGCCCGACACTAAGGCGAGCCGCGCGCCGCCGGCCACCATCGCGAGCACGCTCGTTACCGGCACCGGCCCGGTGCCGACGATCTCGCAGCGCTCATCGCCTTCCGCGCGGCCGCGCGCGGCAGCAGCAGCGTCGATCCGCACGATGACGTTGGCGCGAGACCACTGCCGCGGGGTGCGCCGGTTCGGGTTCCAGCGCGCGTCGAACTTCGGCGCCGCGGACTCCGCGGTCGGGGACTCGACCGTTGCCAACGCGCGGCCGGGCGCCGGCCATTCGCGGCGCAGTCCCGCGGGCAAGTCGGTCGCCTCGCCTGCGGCACTGCGGAGCAGCGCGAAGACCGCGTCGTAGTCCAGCTGGTCACTCGGCGGGTGGTCGCCGGCGCGGCGGGCCGCGGTGAAAAGCTCGTCGCGAGCCGGCTCGAGCACTGAGCGCAGCCACGCGATGTCTTCCGGGACGCCGTGACCCGCGAAGTGCCCGGCGCCCTCCGCGTCAGTCCAGGTGCGGAAGGCGCGTGCGTTGTGGATGCGGCGGTGGGTGGCGTCGGGGTCCGGGTCGGCGTTGGCCTTCGTCTGCAGGCACACCTCGCGCAAGCCAGCGATCGACGTCTCCGCTGCGGTGGCGAGCAGCCGCGTGGCTTCCCTGGGCGCAGCAGCCGCCGCGTCCGCGACCAGCACCAGCGCGGGGGCGGAGACATCCCCGGCGACCGCCGCCGCGCGCACAGCCGGCAGCGCCTCCAGGTGCTCGCCGGTCGCCACCAGCCGCCGGGCCTCGCCGATGCCGACGCCGGTCTTGCTCGCGAGGTGCTCCGCCGGCGTGCGGGCGCCCGCATCCAGCCAGCGCCCGGACTCGGCGAGCCGGGCCGCCGCGCGGGCCTTCACGCCGTAAAGCCGTGACTCGACCGCCGCGAGCCGCGTGAGCAGCGTCTCGGTGTCGGCGACCGCAAGCAGGCCTGGATCGAAGTGCGTGGCGAGCGCACGCGACGCGGCATCCACGTCGTCGAGTGCCGCCCAGATCTGCATGGACGAACTGTACTTCGAACATACGTTCGAAGGCAAGAGGCCTAGGAAATCTGTGGACCGATTTCTTTCGGCCTGGCGAGCGTCAACGGAACGCGAGGCGCGCCCGCCCTACCTCCGCGCGTCCGCGACCCGGGTGGCCAGCACGGCGTAGTCGTCATCGGCGTGGCCCGCGACGACGGCGTCGCGAGCGGCAGCCAACGCGTGCAGCCCGAGCGCGCCAAGGTTGCCCGTGTGTGCGCACAGCTCGAGGTCCTTGGACATCAGGCCCAGGCTGAAGCGTGTCGGCTGGAACGAGCCCGACTCGAACATCCCGCGCTTGCTGCTGACAGAGCCGGCCAGTGGTCCCATCGACGACAGGACGTCGAGCAGTGGGCCGTCCGCCAGACCCAGCTCGCGACCGAGCCGCATCGCCTCGCCGATAGCCGCTGTCGCTACGCCGAGAGTCAAGTTGAGGGCGAGCTTGGCCGCCGCGCCAGAGCCGACGGGACCGACGTGCAGCACCTTCGCGGGATCCCCCCACAGCTCGAGCAGTGGTCGAGCGCGCGCCACATCGTCGTCGGCTCCGCCGACGAGTACGCCGAGAGTTCCCTGCGTTGCGGGTTCGACCGAGCCGGCGACCGGTGCGTCGACGAAGGCGATGCGATGGTCGGCGAGCGACCGCGCGAGCTGCAGTGCGGTGTCGCGACCGATCGTCGACGACTCGATCACCAGCGAACCTCGCGGCGCGGCGTGGATAGCGCCATCGCGACCGAGCAACACCTCGCGCACCGCGTCCGGCCCAAACAGCATCGTGACGATGAAATCGGCGTCCCGCGCGGCGTCGCCCAGCGTCTCTGCCTCCATCGCGCCGGCGGCGACGAGCGCGTCGGCTTTGCCTGGCGTGCGGTTCCAGACCGTTAGGGCGTGGCCAGCGCGCGCGACATGCATCGCCATCGGCGCGCCCATGCGACCGAGGCCTAGGAAAGCGACCTTCGTCAGGGTGGCTCCTCGCACGCGGTGATGACGAGCGGGTCGGCGCTCGCCATGCGCATTGTCGCCGATGCGACGCTCGCTAGCATCGCTTGCGGTGATCAACTAGGAAATGGCGGCAGAAGTGATGTCATCCGCGGGCTTCTTTGCGTCGCCGAATGCGGTCGCGGAGCGGCTGGCCGCCGTCGACTACCTCGCCGACGACGCGACGGCGACGGTCGTTTTTCTCGCGGACCGACTCGGCAAGCCGCTGCTCGTCGAAGGACCGGCCGGCGTCGGAAAGACAGAGCTGGCCAAGGCGATCGCGGCTACGACCGAGAGCGCCCTCGTGCGCCTGCAGTGCTACGAGGGGGTCGATGAGGCGCGCGCGCTGTACGAGTGGAACTATCGCAAGCAGCTGCTTCGCATCCAGGCCGCGCAGAACGACGGCGGCCGCACCTGGGACGACGCGCACGACGAGATCTTCAGCGAGGAGTTCCTACTCGCACGCCCACTGCTTACGGCGATCCGCCGTGACGATCCGACCGTGCTGCTCATCGACGAGACCGACAAGGCCGACGTCGAGGTCGAGGCTTTGCTCCTCGAAGTACTCAGCGACTTCCAGGTCACGATTCCCGAACTCGGCACGATCGCCGCAACGCGCCGACCGTTCGTCGTGCTCACGAGCAATGCGACGCGCGAGCTCTCCGAAGCACTGAAGCGCCGCTGCCTGTACCTCCATCTCGACTACCCGAGTGCCGAGCGCGAGCGGGCCATCGTCTTGACCCGCGTGCCGGAGATTGCCGAGCAGCTCGCCGAGCAACTCGTCCGCACCGTGCACGCGATCCGTGCTCTCGAGCTGAAGAAGTCACCGTCGATCGCAGAGAGCGTTGACTGGGCACAAACCCTCGTCGCGCTCGGTGTCGAGTCGCTCGACGAGTCCACGGTGCAGGGCACTCTCGGCGTAGTCCTCAAGCACGCGAGCGACCATGCGCGCGCGATCCGCGAGCTGCGGCTCGGCGGGGCCGCCGGCTGATGCCAGCGTCCGACACCGACACCGACACCGACGCCGCGCCGGGTCTCGTTGACCGCACGGTCGCGTTCATCGGCGCACTGCGAGACGCGGGTGTCCCGGTCAGCCTGTCGGAGTCGATCGACGGCGTACGCGCCCTCGGCACGGTCCCGTTGCTGGACCGGCTCGCGCTGCGCGCGGGACTCGCCGCGACGGTCGTCAAGCGCCCGTCGCACCGCGCCGCGTTCGACGTGCTCTTCGACCTCTACTTCCCGCCGGTCCTCGGTGGGGACGACCCGACGCGCGCCGGGCGCGAGACCGACAACCGCGACGCGCACCCGATGCCGCGAGACGCGGCGGATCTGCGTGAGACGCTGCGCGCCCTGCTGCTCTCCGGCGACGACGACGCGCTGCGCCGACTGGCCCGCGAGGCCGTCACCGCGCTCGGCCGGGCGGACGCGCAACCTGGCCGGCAGAGCTTTTTCTCCTACCGCGTGCTGCGCGCGCTCTCGCCCGACACCCTGATGGCGGGCTTGCTTGCGGCGATGCTCGCGGACACACCGCGTGGTGGCTTCGCGGAGCAGGTCGCGCGCGCCACGCTCACCGAGCGGATGCGGCGCTTCGAGGCCTACGTCGAAAGCGACGTCCGCCGGCGCCTGGCCGCGGAGCGCGGTGTCGACGCCGTCGCGAAGAGCACGGTGCGGCCGCTCGCCGAAGCAGTCGACTTCCTGCGCGCCAGCCGCGAGGACCTCGTCGAGCTGCGCCGCGCGGTCCTGCCGCTCGCCCGCCGCCTCGCGACGCGGCTCGCCGCGCGGCGACGGCACGGTCGCCGCGGACGTCTCGACTTCCGCCGTACGGTCCGCGCGTCGTTGGCCACCGGTGGCGTGCCGGTGGTCACGCGGCACCGCCCGTACCGGCCGCACAAGCCGGAGCTCGTCATCCTCTGCGATGTCAGCGGGTCGGTGAGTGCGTTCGCCCGGTTCACGCTGATGCTGGCCTACTCGCTGCGCGAGCAGTTCACGAAGGTGCGCGCGTTCGCCTTCGTCGACGGCTGTGACGAGGTCACGCGCTTCTTCGCCGACGGCGACTTCGACGCTGCGATGACGCGGCTGTCGCGCGAAGCGAACGTCGTGTGGTTCGACGGGCACAGCGACTACGGACACGCCTTCGAGAATTTCGCCGAGCGCTGGCCGGATGCGCTCACGCCGCGCACGTCATTGCTCGTCCTGGGTGACGCGCGCACCAACTACCGCTCGCCTGGCCTCCCGACGTTCAAGCAGGTCGTCCACCAAGTTCGCCACGCGTACTGGCTCAACCCGGAGCCGCGCGAGTACTGGGACTCGGGCGACTCGGTCGCGAGTCGTTACGCCGAGCTCGTCGACGAGATGGTCGAGTGCCGCAACGCGGCGCAGCTATCGACGTTCATCGAGCGGTTGCTTCCCGTCTGAGAGCACGTTGCGCCGGTAACCTCGATGCTGTGGCGGGGCAGCGACGACTCGGCGTCATGGGCGGCACGTTCGACCCGATACACAACGGTCACTTGGTGGCGGCGTCGGAGGTGGCGAGCC
>JBHELW010000286.1:0-8876 GCA_046262915.1 Mycobacteriales bacterium
AGTCCGTGCCGACGACCGTGTCCGGGTAGGCCCGGCCCGCGGCGTCGGTGAAGACGACCCGCGCCAGGTATTCGAGGTTGACCTGGTGGATGATGCCGGTGTTCGGCGGCACGACCGAGAAGTTGTCGAACGCCTGCTGGCCCCACCGGAGGAACTGGTAGCGCTCGTAGTTGCGCTCGTACTCGATTTCGGCGTTGCGCTGGAATGCGCTCGCCACGCCGGACACGTCCGCGACGATCGAGTGGTCGATGACGAGCTGGACCGGGACCAGTGGGTTGATGCGCTGCGGGTCGCCGCCGAGGTCGGCCATCGCGTCGCGCATCGCCGCGAGGTCGACGATGGCCGGTACGCCGGTGAAGTCCTGCATGAGGACGCGGGCCGGCGTGAACGCGATCTCGCTCGCCGCGGGTTCGCCCGCCTGCCAGCCCGCCAGCGCCTCGACGTCCGCCGCCGGCACGCCCACGCCGTCCTCGTTGCGTAGCAGGTTCTCGAGCAGCACCTTGAGCGAGAAGGGGAGGCGCGAGACGTCGTGGCGCCCCGTGAGCGCGTCGAGCCGGAAGATCTCGTAGCTGTGGTCGCCGACGCTGAGGCTGGATCGGGCACCGAAGCTGTTGTCGGACACCGGACCTCCTCGTCGGGCGCTCTTTCCGCAAGACTATGAGCCGCCATACTCCAGCGGGGGGGGATATGCACCGGAACACCTGGAGTCGACTCGCACTAACCGCCATCGTCGCGCTGACGCTGGGCTCCGCTCCGGCCGCGGTCCGCGCGGGGGCCACGGACGAGGCTCGCGAGGTCTTCGCGCCCACGGTCGAGGCTCGCGAGGTCTTCGCGCCGGACGGGTCGATCACCCGAGTACGGGTGCCCGTTCGCCCGCCGCCCTCCGGCGAGGACCTGACCGCCTCCGCCGCCGCCGTGAGCGGGGTGAGCGCCGTCGAGGTCCGCGGGCCGACCGACACGATGCTCGACCTTGTCTTCGTCGGTGACGGCTACACCCGCGGCGAGCTCGGCAAGTTCCACCGCGACGTCCGGAGCCAAGTCGCACTGCTGATGTCTATCGAGCCCTATCGCAACTACCGCAGAGCTTTCAATGTGTGGGCGGTCGACGTCGTCTCGGCGGAGTCCGGTGTCGACAACGACCCGACACCAGGGGTGATGCGCGCCACGGCACTGGACATGGAGTTCTGGTGCGGCGGTACGGAGCGGCTGCTCTGCGTGGACACGGCAAAGGCCGCGACCGCCGCGCGGGCCGCGCCGGAGGGCGACCAGGTGATTGCGATCGCCAACAGCACCAAGTACGGCGGCGCGGGGGGCGAGGTCACCACGGCCGCCGGTGCCAACGCCCGGTCGGCCCAGATCCTCATGCATGAGCTCGGTCACTCCATCGGTCACTTGGCAGACGAGTACGACTCGGCGTACGCGTCGTCCTGGATCGGGGTCGAGCCGGACGAGCCGAACGTCACGGTCTACCCAGCCGAGTTGATGATGAGCCAGCGGGCGAAGTGGTACCGCTGGGTCGGGCAGCCCTCACCCGACGGGGGCGTCGTGGGGTCCTACGAAGGGGCGCGCTACAACCCAGTCCTCTACTGGCGACCGACGCCGGACTCGCTGATGCGCACGCTGGGGAGGCCGTTCAACTCGCCCAGCCGCGAGGCCATGGTGCTCAGGTTCTACAAATACGCCTCACCAATCACCACTGCGTCGCCGGCACCCGGTCCCGTCGAGCGGCGCGCCCGCATCGTGCTACGCATCTTGCGCCCGGCAAGTCACGTTCTTCGCGTCACCTGGCAGGTGGACGGCCGGGTGGTCGCGGCGCGAGGGACGGTGCTGGACCTGGGCCGGCTTCGCGTGCGGCCTGGCGCTCACGTCGTGGCAGTGGTGGAGGACCCGACCCCGTGGGTGCTCGCCTCGCCGGCACGGTCCGACCGGCTGCGACAGACCATGGAGTGGAGCGTGACTTGAGGAGCCATGCGTAGTCGAAGCTTGGCCGCTGCCGCCGCGGCCGCCGTCGCGGTCGTCGTCAGCCCCGCCGGGGCCCTGTCCGCACCGGCCGCGAAGGCGCCGATGGCCGTCGTCGCATTGATCGACACGGGCATCAACCCGTACAACGTGGCGTTCCGCGATCGCTCGGCGCTCGCGTACCGGCACCCCTCGACGTACCTGCCGGGCTATCCCAAGTCGGCCAAGGCGCTGCGGGTCACCCTGGACGTCCCGTACGACGTCGCGATGAAGCGCGACGCGAACATCTGGAAGAACGTCGAGCGCGGCACCTTGTACTGGATCCCCGGCACCCGGATCGTCGGGGCGATATCGCTGGGCAGCGGCGGGACCAACTGTCCGGTCGTGCCGACGCCGCCCGCGAACGCAGTCGGCGGCAGCTGCACCGAGCACCGGATCCTCGACGACCACGGGCACGGGACGATGACCGCGTCGCGCGCGGCCGGCGCGCCGCACTCGCTCGCGCCCACCGCGCGCATCCTGGAGATCGAGGGGCTTGGCGCGGGCAGCGTGCGGTTCGCGGCGAACGCCGGCTGGGTCGACGTGCAGTCGAACTCCTGGGTGTCGCTCCAGCCACCTGTCGCCGGCGTCGTCGGCAACGACGTGACGAAGGCGTTCGCGGCGGCGAGCACGCGAACGCTCACGCTGGCTGCGTCGGGCAACGGCGCCGCGTTCTCGGAGGGCTTCGCGCCGACCCCGACCTACCTGCTGTCGACCGCGCCAGCGGGCGTCGTGCTTGTGGGCGCCCACGACAACGGCAAGGCGGCGCTGTGGTCCGGCGCCCCGCCGCACATCGTTGCCGACGGCTACGCCGGCTGGGCGGCGATCAGCACATCGAGCACGGACATCCGTCCCGACCCGATCGCTTGCTGTACGAGTGCCGCGTCGCCGTATGCAGCGGGAGGCGCGACCGCGATCGTCCTGGCGGCCCGGCGCATCCTGCGCGCGAGCGGCACCGGGATCCACGGCGGCGTCGTTGCGCGCGGTCGCGCGGGTCTCGCCAAAGCGGGTCCGCTCGCGGACGGCGTCTTCACTCTCGACGAGCTGCGCGACGTGTTGCTGCACACCGCAGAGGCGCGTCCCGCGGCCGGTCGCGATGACGGCACGATCCACTGGGCGGGGGACCCACGCGCGCCCGACCATCCGGAGTTCGGCCCGGGCGCCAACCCGTTCTGCGTCGGGTGCACGACGACCCCCGTCCCGTGGACGACGGTTCCGGAGGGCAGCGACATCTACGCGTTCGTCGGGTACGGCGCGATCAACGAGCGATCGGTCGCGCTCGCCGCCCGCGTGCTCGCCGGTTCGGCGGCGTTGCCCGCGCGGTCGATGGAGGACGGCCACTACGCGGCAGACCAGCAGCTGCGCACGGTCGTTGCGCCTGGCTGAAGCGCTACGCCGGGTGGCCCGGTTCCAGGTCCTTGACCTGCTGGAACATCACGGGCGTGCCCTTACGCCGGGACTCGCCCGCAATGGGCTCGAGCAGGAAGACGTCGTGGTCGCCGCCGTCGACGTGCGAGAGGAGACGTCCGGCAAACCAGCCATACGCGTCGTCGAGGATGGGCACCCGCTCGGGTCCCGCCGACCACGAGCACCGGGCGAACTTGTCGACTTCGTCACCCGTCTGTTCGCCGAAGAGTCGCACCGTCGCCATTGCGTTCGCGTCCAGCAGGTGCACCGCAAGCACCTCGGCGCGCAGCGCAACGGCGTACGTCCGGTTGCTCTTCGACAAGCAGACCAGGAACCGCGGTGGGCGGATGCTGCACTGCGTGACGAAGCCCACGAGACAACCTGCGCGCTCGTCACCCGCGACCGTCGTCACGACGTACATCGGGTAGTCCAGCGCGGCGACGAGGTCCTCGAAAACCGAGTTGGTTGTCACCGGATGCCGACGCCCGCCGCGCCCTGACCGCGCGGGATCCACACCGTCTCCGGCTCGCCGTGCAGCACCGCGTTGACGAACTCGACGCCCTGCATGGCCGAGTGGTCCATGTTGCCGATCTCATAGAGCCAGGCGCCGAACCGGCCGCGCGACCACACCTCCTGCTCGCGCAGCCACGTCTGGATCGTCCCGAGCGCGTTGTCGCGGCCAACGGTGGGCACCGGGTAGGACATCGCGGGAGAGCAGAGCCAGCGGCTTTCGACCAGCTCGCGGTCGCCATCTTCCATCAGCCCGGTCTCCACCAAGCCGTCGACGACGCGGTCGACGATCGTCGTCGCGTCTTCGGGCTTGTGCCGCGAGTGCGACGTCTCGGTGAGGAAGATCGTCTGGTCCGGCTTCGGCGTGAGGTTCGGCGAGTAGTTGGACAGGTAGGTCACCCGGTAGAAGGGGACATCCGGCTCCGGGAAGTAGATCCAATTCTTCGAGGTGAGCGCGGGACGGTCGACACCGATCCCGACGATGTGGCTGCCGCTCCAGCCGAGGTCCCGCGCGGCGCGGCGTACCGCGTCGGGCACCGACTGCGTCGACGCAATCAGCCTGTTGAGCGGCATCGTGTTGAGCAGCACGTCGTAGGGCCACTGTCGACCGTCGCCCGTGCGGACGACCTTGTCGACGGTGTCGACCGACACAACGGGGCACGACAGCTCGAGTTTGTGTTCCACGTAGCGCCGCATGCCCTCGTACAGAAACCCGGTGCCCCCGTGCAGCGGGTACTTGAACGTCGAATTCGGCCCCCACTGCGTCTCGGGCTTGTCGAAGAGCACGCTGCGCAACAGATCCTCGACATTGACCGTCGCGACGCGCTCGCCGATCCACACGTAGTTCATGAGCTCGGGCGGCGTCGCCCAGACCTTGAAGTTGTAGGGGAGCATGAAGTGCTTCGCAATGCCCTCACCCATCACGGCGAGCACCCACTCGCGGAAGTTCGTGGGTGAGTGCTCGTTGCGTTGAGCCGTGATGACACCCATCAGGCAGTCGAGCACGGTCTCCGGCTCGAGGTCTTTGATGTTCGTCTGGAACGGATACGGGATGAACCGCTCCTGCATCCACACCCAGGCTTCGCGGTTGAGAACGGTGTAGTCGTCGCCCATCAGCCGCTCGACGAGCTCGTCGTAGTAGCGGTAGTGGCTGAACATGACGTGGCCACCGATGTCGTAGGTGAACCCGGCGTCGTCGGTGAACGACGTCGCCAACCCACCGACGTAGTCGTTCGCCTCGACGATGACCCAGTCGTCGTAGCCGAGCTCGTTGAGGCGATATCCCGCGCCGAGGCCGGTCGGGCCGGCGCCGATGATGACGATGCGCGGGTCGGTGGCGCGGGTCAGGGTCGACACCACTCGCCGATTCCCCGGCAGCGGCGGCGATATGCGTGCTACGCCGGGCGCCGCCGCGGTGGCAGCGCCGCAACCGGGTCCGCAACGGCCAGGTGCGGGTTACCTGGCGGACCCGAGCCGCCCTGGCCGGGCGCCTCGCCGGTGTGCCCCGGTGCGTTATCGCTGTTGCCTGGCCCGGGCGACCCAGTCGGACTGGGCGTCGGCGATGCCGACGGGGTAGGCGCCGAGGTGGGCGCCGGGGACGCGGACGCCGTCGGTGCCGCAGAGGTCGACGGCGTCACGGACGGCGAGGTGGATCCGGTCGGCGTCGGACTGACCGACGGTGTGCCGGACACACCCGGCGTCGCGGTCGCGCTGGCGGTCGGCGTCGCCGTCGCCGCGCTCGTCGACCCGCCCGGCGCCGGGACCGGCGCTGTTGGGCTGGGTGGGGCCGGCACCGGCGCCGTGCCGAGCGGCGGTGGCAGGAAGATCGTGCCCGACGCCGGCGGCAACGGCGGGTCGTCCGCTGGGACAGCCACCTCGTCGGGTGCCGCAGGCGGGACCGACTCGGCCGCGGAGGAGACCTCGGCTGATGTTGGCTCCGACGCGACATCAGCGGTGACCGCTGCCGCATCACCGAGGTCGGCGGCAGCCACCACGCCGGCGGGTGTCGGCGCCGCGGCGCGGGACAGGTCCGGCACCGGAGACACCGCGACATCCCCGGCAAACCGGGGGAGGGTCCCGGCGTTCGCCGCATTGCTCGAGTGGACCGTCGCGGTGTCGGGGAAGAGCAGCCGGCCGAACAGGCTCGAGAGATCGATCTGGTTGGTCAGGACGCCGAAAACTCCCGCGACAATCGACAGCGACGCGAGCGTGCCCAGTCCGACGAGAAGCGACGACCACAGCCGGCGCTGCCACCGGCGAACACTGACCTCAACTGCCGGCCCGTCTGGGAGCTCACCGACGACGCTGTCCAAGGAGGCCTCCTCCTCCTGGTTGCGTCGGCCTGACGCGCGATGCAGTTGAGAACTGTCCGGCGCGGTCGGCGTCTGCCAACCGCCCGCCCGCGCTAGGCCGACCGGCCTAGTGCGGCCTCGGCGCGCTCGAGCTCGACGTCCAACCGCGCGAGCAGCTTGGCGAGCGCGGGCCGCGTGATGACGACGGCGGCCTCGAGCTCGCCGCAGACGCGGGCCACCGCCACCGCGCCAATCGCGGCCGCGCTGCCTTTGATCGTGTGAGCGGTCGATCGCGCGACGACGACGTCACCGCGCTCGACGGCGTCGTCGAGGTCCTGCCGCCGCTGCTTCACCGTTGTCAGGAACAGCGCGGTGAGCTCACCAACCACGTCCCTGCCGGTGCGCGCGCCGAGACTTGCCAGGCGCTCCCGGGCGACTGGGTCCAGCACATCCGAGTCGTCGGTCGAGTCCACGCCGTGGGGCACGTCCGAATCCTTACCCATCCGCAGCGCACGCGCGGGCCACCTCGTGATGACCCGATGTCGTCATGGCGGCGCTCGCCCGCGACGCGTACAACCGACATATGCGGATTGCGGGTACGTCGTGACCAAGCAGCTACTGGTCGTCGAGGATGATCCGGTTCAGGCGAGCCTGGCCGAAGCGCTGGTCAGTGCGGGTGCGCCCGAGTTCCGAGTACGCCGGGTCGACTGCCTGGACGACGCGCGGAGTGCACTCCGCGGCGCCGCCTTCGACTGCGTGTTGCTGGACCTGAACTTGCCGGACACGTCGGGCGTCGAGACCGTGCGGCTGGCACGAAGCGCGGCCCGCGAGGTGCCGATCGTCGTCGTCACCGCGACCGACGACGAAGCTGTCGCGCTGCAAGCACTGGGCCACGGCGCGCAGGACTACGTCGTGAAGAGCGCCATCGACGACGGCAAGCTGGCGCGCGCGCTGCGGTTCGCCGTAGCCCGTCGGCGCGCGTCTGACGACGTCGTCGACGCGTTGCTCGGCCGGGATGATGTCGACCCGGACGATGCCGCGCTGCCCGCGACGATGAACGCCGCCGTCGTGACTCGCGACCTACGCGCGGCGCTGGCGCGCGATGAGCTCGTGCTGCACTACCAGCCGAAGGTCGACCTGCGCAGCGGCGCGCTCGCGGGCGTTGAGGCGCTGATTCGCTGGCAGCACCCGGAGCGTGGGCTGGTCTACCCGGACGCGTTCATCGGGATCGCGGAGCGCACTGGCCTGATCAGCGAGCTGACGTCGTGGACCATCACCACCGCGCTCGCCGCGCGACAGCAGTGGGCGGCTGACGGACTTACGCTGAACACCGCGGTCAACGTGTCGCCAGTTGTCCTGTGCCAGCAGGACGTCCAAGCAAGCGTCTGTCAGGCGCTCCGCACCAGCGGCGCCGCCGCCTCGGTGCTGACGCTCGAGATCACGGAGAGCGGCGTCATGAAGCAGCCGGCCGCAGCACAGCGCGCGCTGACCTCGCTCGCGGGGATGGGCGTACGGCTCTCGCTGGACGACTTCGGGACGGGCTACTCATCGCTTCGCCGGCTGCGCGAGCTGCCTCTCGACGAGCTCAAGATCGACAAGTCGTTCGTCATGGCGATGGCGACGGACGCGCGCGACGCGGCGATCGTGCGCTCGACGGTCGAGCTGGGCCACCGTCTCGGGAAGCAGGTCGTTGCCGAAGGCGTCGAGACTGCGGACACGCGTATCTTGTTGGCCGACCTAGGGTGCGACCTCGGCCAGGGATACCTCTGGAGCCGGCCAGTGACCGCGGCGGATGTGCCCACCTGGGCGAGAACGTGCGCGGCCGAGTGACTATCAATCTCAGTCGCGGGCAGACCGACAGTGTCCCTGACCATGACAGCAAGACCGGGAAGGCCACGATGGAAGACTTCGAGAGGCTGATGACGGAGGCTTACGACGAAGGCGTCGTCACCGAGGTCATCCGACCGGCGGCGATCCTGCCGGAGTCGGCGGCCCGCGAGGTGCTCGTCGAGCTTGCGCTGCACGACGTGCACGCGAACGGCCTCTGGGATGCGCAGCCCAGCCTGTGGCGTCGTTACGACACGCCGTGGGACGGGGTCGACGGTGGGCCGGGCCGCGCCCAGCTCCTCGGCACCATGCAAGTCGCCTACGGGACCCCGACGCGATACGAGATCACGATCTACCGCGTCACGATCACCAAGCTCGGCCAGGAGCATGAGCTGACCGTCGAGGCCCTCTGCGACGAGGCGCTCGGCTTCGGCGGCTACTCGCTCGCGACGTGCCCGCGCGCGCAGCTCACCGCGCCACCCCGGCCGTTCCGGATGCCCGCGTCGCGTCCGCAGTAGTTGTGCCAACCCTCAACGCGCTGCTACTGAACTGCACGCTCAAGGCGTCGCCCGCGGTGTCCAACACCGAGGCGCTGATGCGCAACGTCATCGCGTGGTTCGACGAGCTCGACGTGGAGAGCGAGCTGTTGCGCGTCGTGGACTACCGCGTGCCGTTCGGCGTCAGCTCCGACGAAGGCGACGGCGACGAGTGGCCGACGATCCTCGCCAAGGTCAAGGCGGCGGACATCCTCGTCATCGGTACGCCGATCTGGTTCGGTCTGCGCTCCAGCGTGTGCCAGCTCGTCATCGAGCGGCTAGACGGCACCTACGCCGAGCGCAACGA
>JBHELW010000287.1:0-4324 GCA_046262915.1 Mycobacteriales bacterium
TCGAACTCGGCGTCGGACCGCGACGCGGCGATTGCGTGCACCCACTCCGCGACTGCGTAGGTGTTCCGTCCCGGCCGGGTGCTGCCGGCGATGATCGCGATCTTGGTCACTGGCGTCCCTCTCTACGACGGTTGCTGATACGTCAGCAAGTTATAGCGCCCGGTATGATGACGTGTCAACAATCTTCCGAGGGAGACACGTGGCGCCGACACGGTGGCTGAACGAAGACGAGCAGCGGGCGTGGCAGGCGTACCTCGGTCTGACCCGACAGCTGGCTGCCGCCATGGAGCGTCAGCTCGCCGACAGCGGTGTGTCCGGCGCGGACTACCAGGTGCTCGCGCCGCTAACCGGGTCGTCCTCGCGCGGCATCCGCCCCCGCGACCTCGCGCGATGGACGGGCTGGGACCGAAGCCGGCTCGCGCACCATCTACGGCGGATGGAGGAGCGCGGGCTCATCGTCCGCGAGTCGCATCCCGAGGACGGGCGCGGCAGCCTCGTGCGCATCACGCGTGCCGGTCGAGACGCCATGCGCGCAGCGGCGCCCGGGCACGTCGAGTGGGTGCGGGACAACTTCATCGACCTGCTGTCGCCCGAGGAGAGGGAGCGCCTGATCGGGATCTCCCAGCGAGTGCTCGCGAAGTTGGCTGACGACTTCGACGAGACACCCGACGGCGGTTAGACGGGCAGGCGCCCGCGGTTACGACTGCGCGGGGACCCCAAGGCCATTACGGCAGACGAGTGCCGGCGGTTACGACTGCGCGGGAACCCCGAGGCCATTACGACGGACGAGCAGCGGGGACAGCTCGTCGCCGACGAGCTCGCCGCTGCGCAGCCGGATCGCGCGGCGCGCGCGCGACGCCACTTCGTCGTCGTGCGTGACGAGGACGACGGTCACGCCGCTGTTGTCGCAGAGCTCCGCGAGCAGGTCGACGACCTCGGCCGACGTCGCGGAGTCGAGGTTGCCGGTCGGCTCGTCGGCGAGGATCACGCGCGGGTTGTTCGCGAGCGCGCGCGCGATCGCGACGCGCTGCTGTTCGCCTCCCGAGAGCCGCGAGGGCAAGTGGTCCGCGCGGTCGGCGAGACCAACCTTTTCGAGCAAGTCCGCGACGCGTGCTGCACGATCCTTCTTCGGCAGGCCGGTGGGCAGCATCGGGATCTCGACGTTCTCGGCCGCGGTCAGTGTCGGGATGAGGTTGAACTGCTGGAAGACGAACCCGATCCCGTGGCTGCGCAGCTCGGTGAGTGCGCGGTCTCCCGCCGTAGCGAGCTCTTGGCCGTCGAAGCAGACACGCCCGGCGGTCGGGGTGTCGAGCGCTCCGAGCAGCTGCAGCAGCGTGCTCTTGCCCGACCCGCTCGGCCCCTTCACCGCGAGCAGCTCGCCCGCGCCGATCGTCAGGTCGATGCCACGGAGCGCATGCACGGTCGTGCCGCCGCGGTCGTAGCGGCGCTCGACGTTCTCCAGGACGTACAGCGGCGCGGCGGTCGCCGGCGCGGATGTCAGCGGCGCTGCGGTCATCGGCGCGGCGGTCATCGTCTGCTCCCGTCCGTTGTTGGGTCCGGTCTCGAGTCCGTTCATCCGAGGTCTCGCAGTGCTACGACGGGCGAGAGGCGCGCCGCGCGCCAGCCGCCGATGGCACCGGCGAGCAGACCGCCGGCGACGGCGCAGGCCATGCCGATCGCGATCGTCGAGAGCGAGATGGGCGCGGTCAGCCGCACGGTCGTCGACACCGCCTCCGGCGCGGCGCGGTTGAAGAACCCCGCGACGCTGGACGCGCCGGCCGCGACGCCCGACGTGGTGGCGGTGAGCGCGGGGGAGAACGCGCGGACCGCGGCCGCTACGGCGTAGCCGGCGGCGACGCCGAGCGCGCCACCGAGCAACCCGATGCCGAGCGTCTCCGCGAGCAGCTGGCGGACGACCCGCCGGCGCGACCAGCCGAGCGCGCGCAGCGTGCCGATCTCGCGCACGCGCTTGGCCACCGACGACAGGGTGAGCAGCACCGCGATGACGAACGCGGCGGTGAGCACGATGATCGCCAGCGCGCCACCCAGTCGGTGCGCGAGCTGCTGGGCGTCGCGCAGGCTGCCGGTGACGCTGTCCGCGAGGTTCTTCGTCGTCACGACCTGCGCGCCGGGCAGCCGCCGCTGGATCTCCGCGGCGACGCGGTCTACGTCGGAGGCGTTGCCGACCTTCACGAGCACCTCGTTGACCCGGCCGGACTTGCTCGAGAGCGTCTGCAGCGTCGAGAGCGGGAAGTACAGGTCCGCGGTGTTGCCGGTGAGCGTCGGGTTGACGAGGCCGACGATCCGGTAGGTCTTGCCGTTGATGGGCAGCGAGTCGCCGACCTTCAGCGACTTCTTCGTCGCGTACGCCGTGTTGGCAAGCACCTCGGTCTCCGGCGAGGCCGAGAACCACGAGCCGGTGGCGAGCTGCGCGCGGGTGACGAGCCCGGCGTCTGGTGACTTGGGGTCGACCCCCGCGACGGTGTAGCTCGTGTTGGTCGTGTCGGTCTCCGGCGGGTTCACGACCTGCTGAATGGTGCGCAGCGGCGTTATGACCGTCGCTTCGAACTCCTGGAACCGCTTCGGCAGGCACTTCTCGAACGCCGCGAAGCCGCCGAACCGCTGGCCCCTGCCACCTTGGCGTGGGCCCGCGCTCGGGCCAGGCGCCGGCGCCGTCTGGAAGCCCCCGAAGCCGCCGTTGCGCTCGATGCAGCTGCGTACGGCGGCGCGCTCGGCGTCGTTGAGCGGCGCCGGTCGCGAGACCGTCGTCAGCTTCTCGCCACCGGTCTTCACCTCGGCGACGATGTTCGGCACGGTGCCCGTCTGGTGCTGTGCGAGGAGGGTCAGCCCGCCGACGGCGGAGGTGACGCCCGGCACGGACGCCGTGTCCGCGAGCACCGACTCCGGGAACGACAGCAGCGTCCCGGGCAGGAAGAAGTCGCGGGTGAACTTCGTGCCCGGCTTGCCGAGCTTCGACAGGTCCGTGACGACCGAGCTGTTCTCCGCGATGAGCGCGGCGGCGTCCGCGTCGTTGAGTCGCGTGATCGACGCCGCGTCGCGGCCGGCGCCCGGGCCGCCGCCGATGAACCCGCCGCCGGGCCCGACGCGACCGCCGCCACCGACGAACCCGCCGCCCGGACCGGCCTGACCGCCGCCACCAGCGGACACACCGCCCGGTCCGACCTGACCGCCACCAAAGCGCGCGCCACCGTCTGCGTCGGGCGATGCGCTCGGCGACGGGCTGGCCGCCGCAGAGCTGGTCGCGCCCGCCGTACGCGTGACGAGGATGTCGGTGCCGACGGAGCGCAGCGGCGAGAGCACCGCCGCCTGCGCTTGGTTGAGACCTTGCGAAACGCCGACGATGCCCATGACGAGCCCGACACCGCTCGCCAGGCCGAGTGCGGTGAGCACCGTGCGGGCGCGGCGGCGGCGGAGCTCGTTGCCTGCGTAGGTGAGTGAGAACACGTCGGCTCCTCGCGTGCTCGGCGACTCCCGAATGTCTAGAGGGCTGGGCTGTGCGTCGCGTTCGGCTTACCTGCGAGATCGCTGTGAAACGACGTGAGCCTGCGGCGATACGACGAAGCCCCGGGCTAGTAGTGGTAGCGCGCCTGGAGGATGACGAGCTCGTCGCCGTCGACGAGGTAGACGAGCCGGTGCGTGCTCGCCGAACTACCCGGTCGGGCCGACGAGCTTCCACGCGGACTGCCACGGCCAGCTGTTGCGGCCGTTGAGCGAGATGTTGAGGTAGGCCATCTGCTCGAGCGCGCGGGCGGCGTAGAGCCCACCGGCGTCGATCGGGCGATAGCCGATCTCATCGAGCAGCTGCGCGACCTGCTCCTTGGCACGTGCGTCGTTCCCGGCGTACAGACCGTCGAGCTGCGTGCCGTCGACCTTCGCGCTGTCCTGCAGGGACGCGAAGACCGTGTTGAACGCCTTTACGACGTGCGCGTCCGGCAGCAGATCCTGCAGCTCCTCGGCTGCCGAGCGCTCGCCGGTGGCGAGGCCGGAGTAGTCGGGCCTCATCGGATTGCTCACGTCGACGACCGGCTTCCCGGCCGTCGCGGGCGCGATCTCGCGCGCGACTTCGCGCAGCGCGCCGTACGGCACGGCAAGTACGACGAGTTCGGCATCTCTTACGGCGTCGGCGCTGGTCGACGCGACGGTCGCGCCAACGTCGTCGGCGAGCTTCTGCGCGTGGCTCGGGTCGGTGGCCGTGACGGTCACGCTGTGGCCGGTCCGCGCGGCCGCGCGGGCGATGGCGCTTCCGACGTTGCCGCTGCCGATGATCGCGATCTTCATGAGGTGCTCCTCAGTTTCGGTGTCG
>JBHELW010000288.1:0-5472 GCA_046262915.1 Mycobacteriales bacterium
ATCCTCGAGACGATGTACCGGCAGACGCGCGACCACCTGCATGCGCCGGCGCCGATCCTCAAGCAGCTCGTCACGGCCGGCTTCCTCGGTCGCAAGGCGGGCCGGGGCTTCTACGAGTACGCCGACCGCGACTCCTCGCAAGTCGTCGACAGCAGCGACGAGGTCCGCATGCCAGACGGCGCGCGGCCGCGCGACGTTTCGCGCATCGGTGTCGTCGGCACCGGAACGATGGCGACCGGCATCATCGAGGTCTGCGCGAAGTCGGGCTACGACGTGATCTTCCGCGCGCGCAGCGAGGACAAGGCGGCCCGCACCCGCAAGGCGATCGAGCAGTCGCTGGACAAGGCCGTGCAGCGCGGCAAGCTCGGGGAGGACGAGCGCACCGCCGCGCTCGCCCGCATCCGGTCGACCACGGCGCTTGACGACCTCGCCGGCTGTCACCTCGTCATCGAGGCGGTGGTCGAGGACCTCAAGATCAAGCAGGCGCTCTTCGCCGCGCTCGACGAGGTCGTCAAGCCCGGCGCAGTGCTCGCGACGACGACGAGCAGCCTGCCGGTCATCGAGTGCGCCGCAGCGACGTCACGCGCGGGCGACGTCGTCGGGATGCACTGGTTCAACCCGGCCACCGTCATGAAGCTCGTCGAGGTCGTGCCGACGGTTCGCACCTCGCCCGCAGTCACGGCGACCGCGATGCAGGTTGCGCTCAGCGCCGACAAGCATCCCGTCGTATGCGGCGACCGGGCCGGCTTCATCGTCAACGCGCTGCTCTTCCCGTATCTCAATGACGCGGTCAAGATGCTGCAGGAGCACTACGCGACCGTTGACGACGTCGATGCCGCGATGAAGGTCGGTTGCGGCCACCCGATGGGCCCGTTCGAGCTGCTCGACATCGTCGGCCTCGACGTCGCGCTCGCCATCCAGCGCACCCTCTACCTGGAGTTTCGCGAGCCCGGCTTCGCCCCGGCGCCGCTGCTCGAGCACTTGGTGACCGCTGGCTACCTGGGGCGCAAGACCGGCCGCGGCTTCCGCGACTACTCGAGCTGACGCCGGCGCGTGAGCGACACCACCGAGGAGAGCTGGGTCGTCCGGCGAGTGACCGGGTCGGCGTCGAGGAAGACCTACCGCTGTCCCGGCTGTGACCACGAGATCCGGCCTGCGACGCCGCATGTCGTCGCGTGGGAAGAGGGCGCGGACGACCTGCGCCGGCACTGGCACTCGGCGTGCTGGGAGCGCCGCGCCGTGCGCCAGCCGAAGGTGCAGCGCAGTCGTAACGCCCCGCGCTACTAGGTGGCCGGCATCGAGATCCGGGCGAACACCGTGCTGCCGGCCGACCGTCGACCGATCACCCTGCGTACGGCGGATGGCTTGCGGCTGGTCGGAGAGCTCGCAACGCCGACGTCCCGCGGGCCGGTGGCGACGATCGTGTGCCTGCACCCGTTGCCGCTGCAGCAAGGCAGCATGGACAGTCACCTGCTGCGCAAGATGGCGTGGCGGTTGCCGGCGCTGGCGGCCATCGCGGTGCTCCGCTTCAACACCCGTGGCACGGACGGCAGCGAGGGCACCTTCGGCGGCGGTGACACCGAGCAGCACGATCTCGCCGCCGCTCTCGACTTCGTCGAGGCCGAGGAGCTACCCGCGCCGTGGCTCGTCGGCTGGTCGTTCGGGACCGAGATCGTGCTGCGCTACGGCGCGGCCGAGCCCGGCGTCGTCGGCGCCGTCGTCCTCGCGCCCCCGCTGAAGACGGCAACCGACGCCGATCTCGATCGGTGGGCGGCGAGCGGCAAGCCACTCGTCGCCGTCGTGCCGGAGCACGACGACTACCTCCGGCCACCAGAGGCCCGCGCGCGGTTCGCGCGTGTCCCGCAGTGCGAGCTCGTGGAGATTCACCGCAGCAAGCACCTGTTCGTCGGCTTCACCGAAGAGGTGCTCGACGAGATCGTCCGTCGTATCGTGCCGTCGGCCGCGCCGCTGCCGACGACATGGGGTGAGTAGATGCCGATCGACCTCGCGGGCAAGACGGCGCTCGTCACCGGCGCCAGCCGCGGCATCGGCCGGGCGATCGCGGTCGGCTACGCCGAGGCCGGCGCCGACGTCGCCATCAACGCGCGCAGTGCCGAGGCGCTCGCGGAGACGCGCGACGCGGTCGAGGCACTCGGCCGCAAGGCGGTGGTCGTGCCGGCCGACGTCACGGACCGCGACGCCGTACGGCGGATGGTCGACGACGCGCTGGCCGCGCTCGGTCGCGTCGACGTCGTCGTCAACAACGCGGGTGGGACGGCGTTCATGGTGCCGTTCACCGACCTGCGGTTCGACGGCTGGACGAAGGTGATGCGGCTCAACACCGAGTCGATCGTGCACGTGACGCAGGCGATCGGTCCGCACCTGCTCGACCGCGGCAGCGGCTCCGTCATCAACGTGGCATCAGTGGCGGCGATCACCGGCACGCCCGGCCTCTCGCCGTACGGCGCATCGAAGGCGGCAGCGTTGAGCCTCACCCGGTCGCTCGCGATGGAGTGGGGAAGCCGCGGCGTACGCGTCAACGCGCTCTGCCCAGGGTGGACGGCGACCGACCTCAACCGCGTGCTCTGGGAGAACGAGGAGGCGTCGCGCGCGATGACGGCACCGATCCCGCTGCAGCGGTGGGGCCGCGCGGAGGAGATGGTGGGGGCAGCGGTCTTCCTCGGCAGCGATGCGTCGAGCTACGTCACGGGGCAGGCAATCGTCGTCGACGGCGGGCTCACCGCCGGCACGCGCGGCGCGTAAGAACGCACTAGCCTTCGCGGCGTGCGCGTCGAACCGCATGTGCGCGAAGCCGGGCGCGGACGACCGGTCGTGCTGCTGCACGCGTTCCCGGTCAATGCGTCGATGTGGCTCGGGCAGCGCGAAGGGCTCTCGGCGGTCTGCCGCGTCGTCACTCCCGACCAGCGCGGGTTCGGGGGCACGCAGCTCGGCCACGACGACCCGTCGCTCGACGAGGTGGCCGACGACATCGCCGCGATGCTCGACTCACGCAAGATCAGCGGCAAGATCGTGCTCGGCGGGTTGTCGATGGGCGGATACGTCGCGATGGCCTTCTGGCGGCGCCACCGCGAGCGTGTCAGTGCCCTGATCCTCGCCGACACGAAGAGCACCGCCGATACGGCGGAAGGTGCGGCGAACCGCGAGCGCGTCGCGACGTCGGTGCTCGAAGCCGGCAACAGCAAGCAGCTGGCCGAGGACATGCTGCCCAAGCTGCTCGGCTCGACGACGCTGGAGAAGCGACCGCTCGTCCTCGGCCGAGTCCGCGCTCTCGTCGAGACGGCGCCGCCGTACGCGGTCGCCTGGGCGCAGCGGGCGATGGCGAAGCGCCCCGACTCGACGCCCGACATGGCTGCGGTCGATGTTCCGACGCTCGTTGTGGTCGGCGAGGAGGACGCGCTGACGCCGCCGAGCGACTCCGAGGCGCTGGCCGCGACGGTGCCCGGCGCACGACTCGTGAAGATCCCGGCGGCTGGTCACCTGTGCGCCGTCGAGGCCCCCGAGGCCTTCAACGACGCGGTCAGCGAGTTCCTCGGCGCGCTGCCGGAGTAACGCGCAGTCGGGTCAGCCGGCTTGCTCCACGACGACGCGGATCGGGTCGCCCTCCTTTGTTTCGAGCACGTGCAGGGCGTCGTCGAACCGCTCGATCGGGAAGCGATGTGTGATCGTCCCGCTCAGGTCGAGCGTGCCGTCCGCGACCAACCCGACGAGTGCCGCAAGCTCTGGCATCGAGCCGCCGAGCGAGCCCTGGATGTGCAGCTCGCGCTCGACGAGCAATGCCTGTGGCAGCAGCTGCAGCGGCTCCGGCGTCAGGCCGACGACAACACAGTTACCGCCGGGGCGCAGCGCCTTCACTGCCTGGTCGGTGACAGCGGCCGAGCCGACGAACTCGAACGTCGCGTCGACGCCGTCGCCGGTCATCGCCCGGAGCTCCCGCGCCGGCTTGCCTCCGCCGTTGACGACTGCCGCCGCGCCGAACGCTTTTGCCCGCTCGAGTGCCGCCTCGTTCACGTCGACGCCGATGACGTGCACCCCGAGTACCTGGTCGAGGATGGCGACCGCGTGCAAGCCGAGGCCGCCCAGCCCGAATACGGCGGCTGAGTCGCCGTGGCGCAGCGGGGTCTGGCGGATCGCGTGAAACGGCGTGAGCACGGCGTCAGTGAGGATCGCGCCGACCGCGAAGTCGAGGGTGTCCGGCAGAGCTACGACGGCGCGTTCAGGCACGACCGCGAAGCCGGCCTGGTAGCCGTCCGTGAAGATGCCGGGTCCGACCGCACTGGTACAGCGACTCTCGTGCTGCGAGAGGCACGCGGGACACGCGCCGCAGCCATAGCCGGCGGACAACACGACCCGGTCGCCGACGGCGAACCGGGTGACGCCGACACCCACCGCATCGACGACCCCCGCGCCTTCGTGACCGAGGATCTGCGGCAGCGGGCCCGTCGGCGTGACTCCGTGCACAACGTGGACGTCGGACCCGCATATCCCGCAGGCGCGCACTGCGACGCGCACCTCGCCGGCCGCGGGCTCCGGGACGGGCACGGTGTCGACTCGCGGACGCTCGCCGACCTCATGCAGGCGCACCGCCTGCATGGTGTCGCTCACGAGACGTCCTGACGTGGCACGACGACCTCGCTGCCGACGAGCTGGATCGCGGCGGCCACCGGGATGGCGAGGAGCGCACCGACAACGCCGAGCAACGCGGCACCGGTGAGTGCGGCGACAATCGTCGCGAGCGGGGAGACGTCGACGGTTTTCTTCATGACGCGCGGGACGAGCACGTAGTTCTCGAACTGCTGGTAGAGCACGTAGAAGACGAGCGTCGCAAGCCCCACCGGCACCGACACGAAGAAGGCCACACTGACGGTGACGAGACCGCCGATGGTCGCGCCGACCAGCGGGATGAGGTCGGCGATCGAGACGAACAGGGCGAGCGCGACCGGGTACGGGACGCCCGCGATGAGCAGATAGGTGAACGTCGTCACGCCGATGACGACCGACGTGGCGAGGTTGCCGAGAACGTAGCCACCAACGCGCACGAGAATCTCGTCCGCGATCAGCCCGAAGCGTGATCGCCTGCTCCGCGGGACGAGCCGGTAGGCGGTGCGCTTGATCGTCGGGTAGTTGCCGAGGAAGTACAGCGTCAACACCATCACGGTGAAGAAGCTGAAGACCGCGTTGAACGCGCTCTTCGCGACGCCGAGCAGCCCGCCGAAAGCCTGGATGTCCACGCCCTCGCCGGACGTCTTCGACTTGATCTTCTCGGTGATGTGGTAGCGGTCATCCAGGCGTCGGAACGTGCGGTTGTCGTGCTGGAGCCGTTCGGTGTAGCTCGGCAGCTCCTTGACGAGCTCGGTGCCCTGCCGCGCGATGGGCGGGACCACTGCGGCGAAGAAGCCGCCGAGGAACAGCACGAAGCCGACACTGATCGCGAGCACCGACAGCCCCCGGCGC
>JBHELW010000289.1:0-2903 GCA_046262915.1 Mycobacteriales bacterium
AGCAGGTCGGTGGCCTTGCCCTTGCCCTCGTCGCCCCACTGGGCGCCCACGAGCACGACGGCGGGCATGCGCGTGCACTCCTCGAAACGTCGGAACCCCGAGCGCAAGCGCCCAGGGCTCTTGCGACGCGAGGCTACCGGAAGCGCAGGCGACCGGTCGTCAACCGCTGAGCGCGTCCGCCGCGGCCGGGTCGCAGTCGCGCAGGAAGGTCGCGCAGCGCTCGGCCTCGTCGCTCTCGCCGATCGCCGCGGCGGCACGACCGAGTGCGTGCAGGGCGCGGAGGAACCCGCGGTTGCCGTCGTGCGCCCACGGCACCGGCCCGTGGCCCTTCCAGCCGTTACGGCGGAGCATGTCGAGGCCGCGGTGGTAGCCAACGCGCGCGTACGCGTAGGCGTCGACATGGCGGCCAGCTGTTGCGGCGCGCGTCGCGAGCGCCGCCCAGGCGTCCAGCGACGCGGGATAGGCGGCCGCGACCGCTGCGGGGTCGTCGCCACGGTCCAGCGCGGCCACGGCGTCCGGGTAGGTCACGGGCAGGAGCGTTGGCGGTGGACCGCCCAGCAAGTTCTCCGCGCTCGTCATGCCCGGCATGATGCTCCGAACCCGGCACCGGACGGAGAGGCGAATCGATGGACTTCCTCGTCGGGACCGACACGGGCCTGTTCCGGCTCACCGAAACCGGCGGTCTCGAGCAGCTCCTCGACGGACCCATCCGGCACGTCGTCGCCGCAGACGAAGGGGCGGTCGCCCTGCGCGGCGACGGCTCGCTGTGGAGCATCGACGACGACGGCGCGGCCGAGTTCGACGAGCTGAGCGGAGTGACCCCGACGTGTCTTCTCCTGGATGACGAGGACGTCTGGCTCGGCACGACTGGAGCGCACCTGTTGCTGCTCCGCGGCGGCGAGCTGACCACGGTCGAGGCGTTCGACGCGGTCGCGGACCGCGAGAAGTGGTACACGCCATGGGGCGCGCCGCCCGACACCCGGTCCATGGACATCGACGACGACGGAACGCTCTACGTCGCAGTGCATGTCGGCGGGATCGTGCGCTCGCTCGACGGCGGGCAGTCGTGGGCGCCAACCCTCGACATCGACCTCGATGTGCACCAGGTCGTCACCGTGCCGGAGTATGCGCAGACCGTCGTCGCCGCGTGCGCGTCGGGGATGGCGCTGACCACCGACCAAGGCGAGAGCTGGGAGGTCGAGGCAGACGGCCTGCACGCGTCGTACAGCCGAGCGATCGCCGTGGCCGGCGACCACGTCGTGCTGTCGGTGTCCGACGGGCCGGACGGCGGCCGTGGCGCGTTGTACCAGCGGCTGCTGGAGAGCTCGATCTTCACGCGGTGCCGCGAGGGGCTGCCTGACTGGTTTTCCGGAAACATCGACACGCACTGTCTGGCGGCGTGGGACGAGGTCGTCCTCGCCGGGGCGCCGGACGGCACCGTCTACTGGAGCGCCGACTCCGGACAGCGCTGGCGGCAGATTGCGTCCGGCCTGCCGGCCATCCGCGCGGTCGCTATCCCGTAGCCGGCGCCGCGCCGCCAGCATTCAGGGCGGCCTGTTCATGGAACCGGGCTTCGGCGGCATTTCCAGACGCCGCGAACCAGCGCGCAGCAGCGGCGTGCAGGTCGGCGCGCCGACGCAGCGGCAGCCGCTCGTAGATGAAGTCGCGCACGCTGGAGTGGAAGAACGCGCAGTCGCCGTCGCGGCTACGCGTCGCCGCGTGGACGCGCACGAGACGATGGCTCGCGTCCCGGACTTCGCCGCGCGAGAGCCCGGTCACGGCGGCGAGCAAGTCGTCCGAGAACCGGTCCCGGCAGATGCTGGCCGCCTCGAGGATCGCCCGGTCGCTCGAGTCGAGCAGGTCCGTGATCGTTTCGAGGAGAAAGGCACGCACCTCGCCCTCGCTGGTGAACGCCGTCAGGTCCACGGCGCCCGCGCCCGGAGGCGTCTCCTTGAGCCACGCCGCCGCCAGGCGGACGAGCTGGGCGACGCCGCTGGTTGCCTCATGCGTGGCGCGCACCGTTTCGTCGTCGCAGTACACGCCGAGCCGCGTGAGCAACGCCGACGTCTCGGCAAGGCAGAGCGGCGGCACCGCGACGTAGGTACGCTCTGCAGTCACGAGGTCGAGGTGGCGGGTCACCCAGACAACGCGAAGCAGCGCACTACGCGCGGCCGCCTCGTCGAGGAAGCTGCGCAACGGCGCGTCCATCGCGACATGCGCGTCGTCGATGACGATGACATGCGCGGCCGTCGCGAGTGACTTGATCGCCAGCCGACTGACGATCGCAAAGTCGACTGCGGGCAGCGACTTTGCGACGTAGGCCGCGGTGCGCGGTTCGCCGTACTGCGCCAGATGATCGGAGAGCTCGAGCAGCAGAGCGCTCAACGTGTCGTTGACTCCGGGCCGGAGCCGGTACCAGAGGACCGGGCTCTCCGCCACGGCGGCAAGCTCGGCGACGAGCGAGGTCTTCCCGACGCCGGCTGCGCCAGTGACGACCACCTGACGATGCGTCGCGAGGGCGGCGCGTATGGCATCGGTCACGGCAGGCCGGCGCAGGTACGCCTCGATGCGAGGCAACGGCTCCCCCGGCCGCGTCGCTACCGGTGACGCGCCGGGGTCGCTCTCAAGTTCCGAGCGAAGCAGGCTGATCGCCCACGCGCGTTCTCGGCTGAGCTGGCGCTCGGACATGCCGAGGCGATTCGCGGCCTGGAACAGCTTCTGCTGCTGGACGAAGCACGTGTGCAGCACGCGGTACGGCAGCTCCTCCTCGCGGCCGGCATCCCCGCCGGGGCGGAGTGACTCGATCGCGCTGTGCAAGAACGCGGCCGCGGACTTGCCCACCGCCTCGCCGGGCGCGGCGTCACCGCGCGCATGCATCAACGCGACGAGCTGCGGGTCGACGA
>JBHELW010000290.1:0-16072 GCA_046262915.1 Mycobacteriales bacterium
ATCCGTACGGCCAGCGAGGCGGTCGCGACGACGAGTCAGCGGATGGGCCAGGCGATGTATGCCGCGCAGGGCGCCGATGCAGCCGCGGGCGCTGGGCCCGGTTCCACGGACACGGCCGCTGACGATGAGGGCGTCGTGGACGCGGAGATCGTCGACGAGCCGCCGGCCGCGTCCGCCGGAGGGGTCTGATGCCGGCGCACCGCGCCGACGCGCCGGAGGAGCCGCAGAAGGTCGTGGTCCGCGACAAGCGCCGCGTCGATCCCGAAACGGGCGAGGCGCGGGCCACCGATCCCACGGCCGCCGCGGGGTTGGGGCCCCGCGTTGCGGAGGAGGCCGGGGTTGGGGCCCCGGCCGGGAAAGCAAACACGGCGGCCGTGGACTCTCCCGAATCGCCGTCAGAGAGTCAGCGGTTGCTGGAGGAGCGGACGGCTGACCTGCAGCGGGTGAAGGCGGAGTACGACAACTACCGCAAGCGCGTAGAGCGTGACCGAGCAACGGTCGGCGATCTCGCAACCGGAAACGTCTTGGGCCAGCTCGTCCCGCTGCTCGACGACATCGACCGCGCGGCGGAGCACGGCGAGCTCAGCGGGGGCTTCAAGTCCGTGGCGGAGACGCTCCAGTCGACGCTGCAGCGGCTCGGCCTCGAGCGGTTCTGCGAGGCGGGTGACGCATTCGATCCGGCGGTTCACGAGGCGGTCATGCACCGCGAGAGCGACGAGGTCGCCGGGCCGATCTGCAGCGAGGTCATGCGACCGGGCTACCGCTTCCGTGACCGGCTGCTGCGCCCGGCGATGGTCGCCGTAGCGGAGCCGCCGACGCCGGACAACGTCGGCGAACCTGAGGCGGCCACCGTCGGCGCGGCCGAAGAGAGCGCGCGTCACTAGGAGCAGAAAGGAGGCGCCATGAGCACTCGAGACTTCGTCGAGAAGGACTACTACAAAGCGCTCGGCGTCTCCAAGAACGCAACCGCGGCCGAGATCAAGAAGGCCTATCGCAAGCTCGCGCGGGACCTGCACCCCGACACCAACAAGGGTGCCGAGTCCGAAGAGCGCTTCAAGGCGGTCTCCGAGGCCTACGACGTGCTCTCCGACGCGAAGACGCGCAAGGAGTACGACGAGGCGCGGGCGCTCTTCGGCAGTGGCGGTTTCCGCCGCGCCCCCGGGCCGAACGGCGGCTATCCAGGTGCGGGCAACTTCAGCTTCGACCTCGGCGACCTGTTCGGCGGCGGCGGAGGCGGCGGGCTCGGCGATCTGCTGGGCGGCATGTTCGGCCGCGGTGGACGCGCCGCGAGTCGCCCGGCGCGCGGGGCCGACGTAGAGGCCGAGGTGTCACTCGAGTTCACCGACGCCGTCAACGGGGTGACGGTTCCGCTCCGCATCGCGAGCCCGCACACGTGCGGTACCTGCGGCGGGTCCGGGGCTAAGCCCGGGACGTCACCGCGCCCCTGCCCGTCGTGCAGTGGCACCGGGACCATCACCCGCAACCAGGGCGGCTTCGCGTTCGCCGAACCCTGCCGTGACTGTCGTGGCGCCGGCCGGCTCGTCGACACGCCCTGCGTCGACTGCCACGGCACGGGCGAGGCGACGCGCGAGCGGACGCTCACGGTGCGAATCCCGGCGGGGGTTGCCGACGGTCAGCGCATTCGGCTCAACGGCAAAGGCGCACCCGGCGACCGCGGCGGCCCGCCTGGCGACCTGCTGGTGCTCGTGCACGTCAGCCCGCACCCGGTCTTCGGTCGGCGTGGCGACAACGTCACGGTGACGGTCCCGGTGACGTTCCCGGAGGCCGCGCTGGGTGCCGACATCACGGTGCCGACGCTGGATGGCAGCGTCACGTTGAAGGTGCCGGCCGGGACCTCGACGGGGCGCACGTTTCGTGTGAAAGGTCGCGGCGTCCCGAAGAAGGGGCGGCCGACCGAACGTGGTGACCTCTTGGTCACGGTGGAGGTCGCGGTTCCGCAGAAGCTCAACGCGAAGGGGCGCAAGGCAGTCGAGGCGCTTGGTGCCGCGCTCGCGGAGTCGGGCGCCGACCCGCGCTCGCACCTGACGGAGGAGTTGAGCCGTCATGGCTGACCCGGCCGACAACCCGGTCTATGTCATCTCCGTCGCTGCTCAGCTCGCCGGTATGCACCCGCAGACGCTCAGGTCCTACGACCGGCTTGGCCTCGTCTCACCGGGGCGCGCCACCGGTCGCGGTCGGCGGTACAGCGACCGCGACGTCGAGCTGCTGCGCGAGGTGCAGCGCCTCAGCCAGGAGGAGGGCGTCAACCTCGCCGGGGTCAAGCGAGTGATCGAGCTGCAGACCCAAGTCGACGCGCTGCGCGAACGCATCTCGGAGATGCAAGCGGAGCTAGCGGCGACCCGCGCGGAGGCAGCGGCGCGTGAAGCCGCCCTGCACGCGTCGTACCGCCGCGAGCTCGTGCCGGTGCGCGGCGCCGTCACCGTCTGGCGCCCCGAGGGCCGCCGTAACCGCAGCACTTGAGAACTGGGGATCACCGAACGCCATGGATGCTGATCGACTGACCACCAAGAGCCAGGAGGCTCTGTCAACCGCGGTGCGCCGTGCTGCCGCCGACGGTGCACCGCAGGTCGAACCCGTGCACCTGCTCCTCGCGCTGCTCGCGCAGCCGGAGGGCACGACAATCCCGGTGCTTGACGCTGCCGGCGCGGCACCGGGACTCGTGAAGAGCCGCGCTGAGGAGCTGGTGGCGCGACTGCCGAAGGCCTACGGCGCGACCTCGGCACCGTCGGTGAGCAGGGGCATCGCGCGCTTGCTCGAAACCGCGGCGGCGCAGGCGGAGTCGATGGCGGACGACTACTTGTCGACCGAGCACTTGCTGCTCGCGCTCGCCATCGACGGCGGCGACGTTGCTGCGTTGCTCGGCGACGCGGGCGCGACCGACGACGCGATCCGCAAGGCATTGGTCACCGTCCGCGGCGCGCAGCGCGTGACGACTCAGGACCCGGAGTCGACCTACCAAGCCCTCGCCAAGTACAGCCGTGACCTGACCGCGGACGCTCGCGACGGCAAGCTCGACCCGGTCATCGGCCGTGACACCGAGATCCGTCGCGTCGTTCAGGTGCTGTCCCGGCGGACGAAGAACAACCCCGTCCTCATCGGCGAACCCGGTGTTGGCAAGACAGCCATCGTCGAGGGTCTTGCGCTGCGCATCGTCGCGGGCGATGTCCCGGAGAGCCTGCGCAACAAGCGGCTCGTCGCGCTCGACCTGGGCGCGATGGTCGCCGGCGCGAAGTATCGCGGCGAGTTCGAGGAGCGCCTCAAGGCCGTCCTCAAGGAGATCCAGGACAGCGCGGGCGAGATCGTCACGTTCATCGACGAGCTGCACACCGTCGTGGGCGCCGGCGCCGCTGAAGGCGCGATGGACGCGGGCAACATGCTCAAGCCCCTGCTCGCGCGCGGCGAGTTGCGGATGGTCGGCGCGACGACGCTCGACGAATACCGCAAGCATGTCGAGAAGGACCCTGCCCTGGAACGGCGGTTCCAGCCGGTGCTCGTCGGAGAGCCCAGCGTCGAGGACACGGTCGGCATCTTGCGCGGCCTGAAGGAGCGTTACGAGGTCCATCACGGCGTACGCATCACCGACGGCGCGCTCGTCGCTGCCGCAACGCTGTCCGACCGCTACGTGACGGCGCGATTCCTGCCCGACAAGGCGATCGACCTCGTCGACGAAGCGGCGTCGCGGCTGCGGATGGAGATCGACTCGCGGCCGACCGAGATCGACGAGGTCGAGCGTGCGGTACGCCGGATGGAGATCGAGCAGGCCGCCTTGCGGAAGGAGAGCGACGACGCCTCGAAGGAGCGCCTGTCGCGCCTGGAGCGCGACCTCGCCGAGCGACACGAGGAGCTCAACGGCCTGACGGCGCGCTGGCAGCGCGAGAAGGACGCCATCACGGCGATGCGTGCGGTGATGGAGCAGCTCGAGTCGGTGCGGGCCGAGGCCGACCGCGCGGAACGGGACGGCCAGCTCGAGCGCGCCGCCGAGCTTCGCTATGGCCAGCTCCCCCAGCTCGAACGCGAGCTGGCAGCTGCCAATGCACGACTCGTCGAGATCCAGGCGGACGGCGCAATGCTCAAAGAGGAAGTTGGTGCTGACGATGTCGCCGACGTCGTCGGCGCCTGGACGGGGATCCCGGTGAGCCGGCTGCTCGAGGGCGAGACGTCGAAGCTGCTGCGCATGGAGGACGAGCTCGGCAAGCGTCTCGTTAGCCAGCACGCGGCCGTGCGTGCCGTGAGTGACGCCGTACGTCGCGCGCGCTCTGGCATCGCGGACCCTGACCGGCCAACCGGATCGTTCCTGTTCTTGGGTCCGACGGGTGTCGGCAAGACCGAGCTGGCCCGGGCGCTCGCGGAGTTCTTGTTCGACGACGAGCGGGCGATGATCCGCATCGACATGAGCGAATACTCCGAGAAGCACTCGGTCGCTCGTCTGGTCGGCGCACCCCCCGGCTACGTCGGCTACGACGAGGGCGGGCAGCTCACCGAGGCGGTGCGCCGGCGGCCGTACTCCGTCGTGCTCCTCGACGAGGTCGAGAAGGCGCACCCCGAGGTGTTCGACGTCCTGCTGCAGGTGCTCGACGACGGGCGGCTGACCGACGGCCAGGGCCGCACGGTCGACTTCCGCAACACGATCGTCGTGCTGACATCCAACCTAGGGTCCCACTACATCGCGGATGCGACGCTGTCGCCCGAGCAGCGGCAGGACGCGGTGCTGGCCGTCGTACGCGAGCACTTCAAGCCGGAGTTCCTCAACCGGCTCGACGACGTCATTGTTTTCGACGCACTGACGAAAGAGGACCTGGAACGGATCGTCGAGATCCAGACCAACCGGCTCCGGGCCCGGCTGAGTGACCGACGGTTGACGCTGACAGTCGCTCCCGCGGCGACGCGCTGGCTGGCCGACCACGGGTTCGACCCGATCTACGGCGCGCGGCCACTCCGGCGACTCATCGCGTCCGCCGTCGGTGACCAACTTGCCCGGGCACTGCTCGCCGGCGACGTCCGCGACGGTGACGAGGTGGTCGTCGACGTCGCCGCCGACGGGCACGCGCTCACGCTGACGCGCGCGGCGTAGAACCCTGCGTCGCCGGTCGACAACGAAGGTGCGGGGCGAGGTCACCTAGGGTTCGGTCATGCGGCTGCTGGTTATCGGCGGGACTGTCTTTGTCGGACGCGCGGCAGTTGATGCGGCTCTCGACCGCGGCCATGAGGTCACGATCTTCCATCGCGGCGAGCACGGCGAAGACGTGCACCCTGAGGTGGAGCACGTCCACGGTGACCGAACGAGCGATCTCAGCTTGTTGTCGGGCCGGAAGTGGGATGCGGTCATCGACACGTGCGGCTTCACCGCCGACGACGTCGGCGCATCCGCGACCGCGCTCGTCGACGTTGTCTCGCACTACACGTTCGTGTCGTCGGTCTCCGTTTACGCCGAGTGGCCCGCAGCTCGCGTGGACGAGACCTCCCGCGTTTTCGACGACAGCGCGCCGGCCGGCTACGGCGCGGACAAGGCGCGGGCCGAGCGCGCGGTACAACGCGTGCTCGGCGAGCGAGCTCTCGTCGTACGGCCCGGCCTGATCGTCGGGCCGCACGAGAACATCGGACGGTTGCCCTTCTGGCTCGGGCGCGTCGCTGCGGGCGGACAAGTGCTCGCACCGGCGCCAGCCAACGCATCACGCCAGTGGATCGATACGCGCGACCTCGGTGAGTGGATGGTGCTCGGGGCCGAGCAGCAGCTCGGCGGCGTCTTCAACGCGGTCGATGCACCGGGCCGGTGGTCCATGGGCGAGTTGCTCGACACGTGCCGCGACGTGACCCAGAGCGAGGCCGAGTTCGTGTGGGCAGACGGGGAGGCGATCGTGAGCGCCGGCATCGCGCCCTGGAGCGAGCTGCCCATCTGGCTATGGGAAGCGGACAAGGACGTGACCGCGACGTGGCACGTCGACGCGGGTCGCGCGCACGCCGCGGGGCTGGCGCCGCGACCGATGCGCCAGACCGTCGTCGACACGTGGGCCTGGCTGCAGGCGGAGCCGGGTTTCAACACGGACTACCGGCGTGAGTTCCGCGTTGTGCCGCTCGACCCGCAACGCGAGGCGGCCGCCCTGGCAAACGTCGGCGCGCAACCGGCAGGAACCGCCGACGGCGCGTAGTAGTGGCCGGTATGCGCCCACGTGTTGCTCTGCTCGCCATTGCCGGTTGCGTGGCAGCCGGCCTCCCGCTCGCCGCGAACGCCGCGTCGGTCGCACCGTGCCAGGCGCCCGCGCCGCCGCCGCTGAAGTTCTACAAGCCCGTCTACGTCGACACGAACCGCGCTGGCGGCGAGCCGGTGACGCAGGTGGCGCAGGACGGGTCGATCATCCTGTCGAGCCACGCGGGGACGACGCACATCTACAAGGACCCATCGGCGGTACCCGGCGCTACCGACTTCACTGACGACTACTCCAACCAGACGCTCAACTGGCGCTCGACCGACAACGGGCGCACCTGGGTCTTTACCGGGATCGCCGGTATGCCGCATGGCCCGCACTCCGCGACGTCTACGGGGTTCTCCGACCCCGACCTGACGATGGATGCGAACGGGACGATCTACAACACCGAGATCGATCTCGCGAACGTGTCGGTCTATGCGAGTCCGGACGACGGGAAGTCCTGGCCGATCGGCAACCCGATCGCGTGGTCTGGCGACCGGCCCTGGCTCACCGGCGCCGGCGAGGACACGGTCTACCTCTACGTCAACTCGCCCAAGGCACTGCTCGTGTCGTCCGACCGCGGAGTCACCTGGAGCCTCGTCAGCACCGACTTCCCGGCGGACGGCAAGCTCATCGTCGACCCGCTCAACCGCGCCACCGGGCTCATCGGACCCATGGGTGAGGGTGGCGCCGCGATCTCCCCGGATAGCGGTAAGACCTGGAAGGCCTACCCGCTGCACGTCGAGTCGGGCACGCAGTTCTTCGGCACGATCGCGGTCGATCGCGCGGGCTGGATCTATGTCGTGCGCGCCGGGGGCTACAAGGGCGCGAGCGACAAGAAGGCCGACGGGTTCGTTGTCTTCTCGTACTTCAACCGCCAGACGAAGACGTGGAGCACTCCCCAGGAGCTCAAGACCCCGCATGGCGACGCGATGTGGCCCTGGATCATCGCGGGTGACGACGGCCGGGTCGGCGTCGTGTGGCTGCAGCGCGACGGGACGAAGAACGCCTTCCACGTCTACGCCGCCTACACGCTGAACGCGCACGGCTCGAAGGTGGCCTGCCGCGGCCGCACGATCACCGCACCGCCGCGCTGGTCGGTCACCGACGCGTCCGGCCGGTCAGTGCACAACGCGCCGATCTGCCTGAGCGGTACGGCGTGCAACGCGGCGACCGACTTTGCCGCCGGCGACCGCCGCCTGGGCGACTTCCTGACGATCAACATCGATCGGACCGGCCGCCTCATTCTCGCGAGCGCCGACACAAGGCTGACGAACCCGTTGGGTGGACCGAAGCCGGTGAGCAACCCGATCTTCATCGGGCAGCTGTCCGGCGCGCGGCTGCTTCGTCACCCCGACCCCGTTCGTCCGTCGCGCTGCCTGTTCCCGCTGACCTCCTGCTGACGGTGTCGGGCGAGCGCGAGCAGCTTCTAGCACTGATCAACGAGGACGCGGTCGTTCGTGGCCGCGTCACGCTCAGCAGCGGCCGTCAGGCTGACTACTACATCGACCTCCGGCGGGTCACGTTGTCCGGAGATGCCGCGCCGCTCGTCGGTGCGGTCATGCTCGAGCTGACCCGCGACTGGGACTTCGACGCCGTCGGCGGCCTCACGATGGGCGCCGATCCCGTGGCGACCGCGATGCTCCACGCCGCGGCGCGCCAGGGACGTGCGCTCGACGCCTTCGTCGTACGCAAGGAGGCCAAGGCGCACGGGCTGCAGCGGCGCATCGAAGGACCGGACGTCGCTGGGCGGCGGGTGCTCGTCGTCGAGGACACCAGTACGACGGGAGGCTCGCCACTCGCGGCGATCGCGGCCGTGCGCGAGGCGGGCGCGGACATCGCGGGTGTGGCGACGATCGTCGACCGGGCAACCGGCGCCGCCGAGAAGATCGCCGCTGAGGGCGTCGAGTACCGCTACGCCTTCGGCCTGGACGACCTCGAGCTGACGTAAGTGCCGGGCGGCGCCGTTGACGCGCCGCGAGTTCGCGTTCACCCTCCTGTCCCGTGTTGCCGATCCTCGTGCTGCTGGCCGCCATGGCGGTCATCGGCGGGCTTGCCTACCTGCAGTTCCGGGCTGACGAACGACGGCGGGTCGCGCTCAAACAGCTCGCCGCCGCGAAGGGCTGGGCCTACCGCCCCTACGACCCGTCACTCACCAGCCGCTGGGTTGGCCGGCCGTTCGGCGAGGGGTTCGACCGGCAAGCCGCCAACGTCGTGAGTGGTGTCGTCCGCGGGTTGGACCTCGTCGCCTTTGACTACCGCTACAAGGAGCGGACGACCGACGCGCAGGGCCACAGCACGACGACGACGCATCGGTACGCCGTCTGCGCGTTGCACCTGCCGACGATCCTGCCGGAGATCCACGTCACCACGGAGAACGTGCTGACCCGGCTGGGGAACGCGGTCGGCTTCGAGGACATCGAACTCGAGAGCGACGCGTTCAACCGCCGCTTTCGGGTCCAGAGCCGAGACCGCAAGTTCGCCTGCGACGTCCTGACGCCCCGCACGATGGAGGCGTTGCTCGCCAACCCGCTCGAGTTTCGGCTCGAGCTTTCGGACGTCGTCACCTGGTGGGACGGCCGGCTCCAGCCGCTCGAGATCCTCCGGCGCGCAGCCACGTTGGCGCGTGTCGTCGACGGCGTCCCGGAGTTCGTCTGGAAGGACCACGGCTACGATCCCGTTGCGCGTGCGGCTCGCGGAGGGGGCGGGACATGACGGTGGTGTCGGTCGTCATCGCGCTGCTCGTCCTGGCGGCGCTCGGTCTGGTCATCTCCTATAACCGCTTCGTCCGCCAGCGCAACGTCATCCAGGAGTCCTGGCAGCAGATCGATGTCGAGCTGCGCCGGCGCTACGACCTCATCCCCAACCTGGTGCAGACCGTCAAGGGCTATGCCGCGCACGAGCGCGACGTGCTGCAGAACGTCGTCGCCGCTCGCGCGTCGGCGAGCGCGCCGAGCGAGTCGATCGCCGCTCAGGCTGCCGATGAGAGCGCCCTCAATCGCAGCCTGCGGCAGCTGTTCGCCGTAGCCGAGAACTACCCGAACCTCAAGGCGGACCAGCAGTTCCTTGCGCTGCAGTCGCAACTCGGCGAGACCGAGGACCGCATTGCGGCGGGGCGACGCTTCTACAACGGCAATGTTCGTGCCTACAACACGCGCGTCGAGACGTTCCCGTCGTCGCTCGTCGCGAGCGTCATGTCGTTCGAGAAGGCGGAGTACTTCGAAGTCGACGAGCCTGAAGCGCGCGCTCCCGTGCAGGTCGACTTCGGTGAGCGCGCGTAGCGGGCTAGTTCGCAGCCTGGCTGTCGTCTAAGAGCTCGGTCTGCTCGTCCAGGACACCGGTATGGGCTCCGCGCCCGGCACGGACGTAGTGCAGTGCGCTGTAGGCCAGCGAGAGCACGACAACCGACCCCGCGGCAGCAAGCGAGATCTTGTCGAGCCCGGGGATATCCCCGACGAGGTAGCCGAGGAGTGGTACGCCGGCTCCCCAGAGCACAGCGCCGATGACGTTCCATGTGACGAACCTGCGGTAGCGCATCTCCGTGACACCGGCGATCAGCGGCGCGAAGGTGCGCACCATCGGCACGAACTGCGCGACGACGATCGTCGCGCTGCCGAAGCGGTCGTAGAACGCGGTCGCGCGACGGAGGTTGTGCTGGTTGAGAACGCGACCGTCACGACGGCGCAGCAGCGGGCGACCGGCTCGCCGACCGATGGCGTAGCCCGTCGAGTTGCCGGCGATCGCGGCAACGGCGGTCCCAATGCACAGGACGGCGATGTTCGCGTGGCCCTGCGCCGCCGCGACGCCCGCCGCGACGAGCATCGTGTCGCCCGGCAGGAAGAACCCGACGAGCAGGCCAGTCTCGGCGTAGACGATCGACCATACGATGACGTAGATGGCGGTCGCGGCCGCCGCGTCGAAGTTCGGCACGCCGATCGCCAGGAGCACGCGGTTCCTCTCGCTACAGCATGGGGACGCGCCCGAGCTCGTCGCGGCCGCGGCGCAGCCGGACGGTGCGGTCACGGATGGAGGCGACATCCTGCCACTCGGCGTAGACCGCGTTGCGGTGCACCCAGGACATCAGCGTCTGCAGCAGCCACGGCCCGTGCATCTCGGAGCGTTCGTAGCCCAGCTGGCTGCCCGTCGTGCGCCCACCGATGATGAGCCCGTCGATCTGCAGTGCCGCGCCGAACTGTCCGAGCCGCGGCCCCGTCTTGCGCAGCCGGACGTCGTTGACGAGGCCGATCCGCCGGCCGGCCGGATCGAGCACTTCGGCATGCATCAGGTCACTCAGCCGCATGCGCGCTCCCCGGAATCTTCGCGATGACGTTGTCGCGCACCCAGACCTCGAAAAGTGCGGGATGACCCACCGCAGCGTTATGTGCGACGACGACGCGGCTGTCGACCGCCTGCACCTTGCTGAACTCAATGCGCGCCGGCTGCGGCCGCTCGTCGGGATGCATGCGCCGGTGGATCCCGCGCAGGAAGCGCGCGAAGACGCCGTGGAACCGGCCCGCCAGCGCGCCGGGACCATAAAGGATCGCAGTCACATAAGGGGCCCCGCCGCGCTGCTCGGTGAACTCCAGGTCATCGATATTGCACAACTGCCGATCGTCGGGGTCGACGACCTGCCGGTCCAGCAGCTGCAGGGCCGCATCCAAGACGTCGGGTGCGCGCTTCACAGGCCGGCCTTGGTCGCGAGCATCAACGGGATAGCCGCCAGCGACACGGCGAAGAGCAGCACGAGGTAGATGGTTCCGAGGAAGTTGGTGAACCGCGAGTTGGTCTTGCTGCCCATGTAGTCAGGATCGTTTGCGATGACGAGGATCGGCAGATAGGTCAGCGGCAGCGCGGCTGCGGAGAACACGATGGAGTACTCGGTGACCTTGATGGGATCCAGCGTCGACAGGCCGAGCATCGCGCCGGCGATGAGCGAGAGCAGAACCACCCCGTGGAAGCGCGCGGCCTCCCTCGGCGCGACGAGCTTCCCCCAGCTCCAGCCGAAGTACTGCGCGATCGTGTAGCCGGCCGAGAGGCCAGTCTCCAGCGCGGCGCCGAACGTCGCCGCGACGAAGCCGACGATCGCGAACGCCAGGCCGACCTTGCCGAGCGAGACGACGACCGGGAGCGCCACCTGATCCAGATGCTCGACGCCGACTCCGAGCGGCTGGAAGATCAGGGCCGCGCACGCCATGATCGCGAGGGAGAGCAGCCCGCCGAGCGGGAACCCGATGTAGACGTTGGCCCGCTCGACCATGAGGTCGCTGCGCGTCCACTTCTCCTCGACCGCACCGGACGAGAAGAAGAAGACCTCGTACGGCGTCATGGCCGCGCCGAACAGCGCGATCCCGTAGTAGATGTAGGTCGGATGGCCCTCGCCTGACGGCACCGACGGGTGCGTCGCCAGGTGGAGGAGGTGGCCCCAGTCCGGCCCCAGCTGCCAGAGCGCGACCGCAAACACGAGCAACGCCAGCCCGGCCAGGCCGAACAGGTTCTCCATCACCTGGAACTTGAGTCGCCACACCACCAGCCAGGCGAGAAACAACACGAGCGGTATCCAGAGGAGGTAGTTGACGCTGGTCGCGAGCTCTAAGGCGAGTGCGACGCCGGCGATCTCCGCCGCCAACGTCAGGAAGTTGACGAAGAACGACGCGATCAGATCCGCGAGCGCGACGCGCGCGCCGAGCCGCTCGCGCACGAGGTCGAAGACCGGGCGTTTGGACACGGTCGCCACGCGTCCCGCCATCTCGGCGAAGAGGCAGATGCCGACGACGCCGACGACGACGACCCACGCGAGCGACAGGCCGAAGCGCGCCCCAACGAGCGCGTTCGCAACGAGGTCGCCGATGTCGACAAACCCGCCGATCGCGGTAAGGATGCCGAGGGTGACCTCGAGGATCTTCTTCATCCGTGCGCTACTTCAAAGTCGTCGAGGTGGCGGGAGAGCCCGTCGAGGGGCGCCGCGATCGTTGTGAGCCGGTCGAACTCGCCGCGTCGCGCCGCGATCCGCAAGTCGTCGAGAACCCCGGTCACGTCGTCGACGAGTAGGTCGAGTGCCTCGCGGAGCGCGTCGGCTGCCGCGTCGGGAGGCTGCACCGCGTCGAACGACTGTTGCGCCGCGTTCGCGTCTTCCTCGGCGTTGCGTAGCAGCACCGACAGGTAGGGGCCGAACGTGCGCTGCCGGGCCGCCTGCTCGACGGCGACCCGCGCCGTGTTGACCGCGGACGCGACTGATTCCGCCGTGTTCGCCGCCTTGTTGGCGAAGTCGCGCTCGGTTCGCGACGGCCCGACACAGCTACTGACCGCAGTCAGTAGGCAAGCGCACGCGAGGAAGCGCCGAAGCGCCGTCGGGCGGGTCATCTCGTTGGTCGGAGGACGAACGCCAGCAGAATCCCGATGAGAACGAGGAGTTGGATCCACCCGCCGAGCACGGCCAGCCCGTCCGTCACTCCAGGTCCCTCCGTCACCCGCGTAAGTACGACCGAGGTGTTCCCGAAGATCACCCGCGCACACGCGCGTCGGGCATGATGCGCGCGTGGCGCCGGAGCGGCTCGTCGTAGTCGGCGGCGACGCCGCGGGCATGAGTGCGGCGTCCCAGGCCCGTCGTCGTCGCGGACCGGACGACCTCGAGATCGTTGCCTTCGACCGCGGCAACTACACGTCGTACTCCGCCTGCGGCATCCCGTATTTCGTCGGCGATGTCGTGCCGTCCGCGGAGCGGCTCATCGCGCGCGATCCGGAGACGTTCCGGGCGAAGTTCGCGATCGACGCGCGCGTGCGCCATGACGTCGAGGAAATCGACCTGGACCGGCGCGCCGTGCGTGTGCGTGACATCGACGCCGGCACCTCGGCGTGGGAGCCGTTCGACACGTTGATGGTCGGCACTGGTGCCGTCCCGCTCCGGCCGCGACTCGCGGGTGCGGACGCAAAGGGCATCTACGGCGTGCAGACGCTGGATGACGGGTTGGCGGTACGCGCGGCGCTTAACGGCTCGGCTCGACGCGTCGTGGTCGTCGGCGCGGGTTACATCGGCATCGAGATGGCCGAGGCGATGAAGCTGCGCGGCCTCGACGTCACCGTCGTCGCCCGCGGCGCGCAGCCGATGTCAACGCTGGACGACGACATGGGGGAGCTGCTGCGCGAGGCGATGTCGGGCCTCGGCATCGACGTGCACACCGGATGTGCTGTCACCGGCTTCGACGTGGGCGCGGATGGGCAGGTGCGCGCGGTCGAGACGGAGCACGGCGAGTTCGCGGCCGACCTCGTCGTGCTCGGACTTGGCGTGCGCCCCAACAGCGACCTGGCAGCGGCCGCCGGGCTGACGGTGGGGGTGACCGGCGGTGTCGTCACCGACCTGCGGATGCGGACGAGCGCCGAGGGCGTCTGGGCTGCTGGCGACTGCGTCGAGACCTACCACCTCGTTGCCCGCAAGCCGGTCGCGATCGCGCTCGGCACGCACGCCAACAAGCAGGGCCGGGTCGCCGGCATCAACATCGGTGGGGGCTACGCCACGTTCCCGGGCGTCGTGGGAACGGCGGTCAGCAAGGTGTGCGACCTGGAGATCGCGCGGACCGGGCTCAAGGAAGCCGAGGCGACGGCGGCCGGGTTCCGTTTCGTGACCGTGAAGGTGGAGTCGACGACGCGCGCCGGTTACTACCCCGGCGCCGCACCGATCACGACGAAGATCATCGCGGAGCGTCGCTCCGGTCGGCTGCTCGGTGCGCAGATCGTCGGTCGAGAGGGCGCCGCCAAGCGCATCGACGCGCTGGCCACCGCGCTGTGGAACGACATGACCGTCGACGCGATGCTCAACATGGACCTGTCCTACGCTCCGCCGTTCGCGCCGGTGTGGGATCCGGTCCTCATCGCGTCCCGGAAGGCATGGGAGGCCGTCGAGGCAGACGTCGTGCGCGACCCTGCCGGCGGCTACGCCGGCTCGTCCCCGCGTTCGTAACGCGGCGTCGCTTCCCGCTGTCGGACGATGGCTGCCATGTGCGAGACTCGGGCGGTTCGCACGATGTCGAAGGGATCCGCGATGGCGCAGCGACCCGCCCTCAGCGAGCTGGGACTAAACACCGGCAAGAAGGCCCGCTTGCACCGGATCCTCTACAAGCACGGTCTCGGCAACGGCACCGCGATCTTCCTGCCGTACGACCAAGGCCTCGAGCACGGGCCACGCGACTTCTTCGCGAATCCCGCGGCCGGCGACCCGAAGTACATCGTCAAGCTCGCGGTCGAAGGCGGGTTCAACGGCATCGCTATCCAGATCGGTATCGCCGAGAAGTTCTACTGGGACTACGCCGGAGAGGTGCCGCTCGTTCTGAAGCTCAACGGCAAGACCGAGCTGCCGCCCGACGACGACGCGCTCTCCCCCGTCCACGCCGAGGTCGAGGAGGCCGTGCGCCTCGGCGCGGACGCCGTCGGCTACACGATGTACGTCGGGTCACCGCGGCAGGACGACGACTTCGAGCAGTACAAGCGGATCCGCAGTGATGCCGAGGCATTTGGCATCCCGCTCATCGTGTGGGCCTACCCGCGCGGCTCCGCCGTAGAGGCGAAGGGCGGCAAGGAGTCGTTCTACGCGATCGACTATGCGTCGCGGACCGCGAGCGAGCTCGGCGCCGACGTCGTCAAGGTCAACTTCCCAAAGCCGGACAAGAGGGACGGCGTAAAGAAGGAGTACGCCGACCTCGACGTGTCCGAACAGGAGGCCGTCAACGCCGTCGTACGCAGCGCGAACCGCTCGCTCGTCTTGCTGTCCGGCGGCGAGAAGGCCGGCGACGAGGGCGTGATCGAGAAGGCGCGGATGTCGATGGAGGCGGGCGCGACCGGGCTCATCTTCGGCCGCAACGTCTGGCAGCGGGAGCGCGACGAGAGCCTGCGCTTCGTCGACCGCCTCAAGGAGCTGCTCGCGAAGTATCCGGCGTAGTCGCCGAAGGTCGCCCGCCCCGGACGGCGAACCCCTCCGGCATGACCAGTCGCCGCCGCACCGCACTGCTGTCCGCTGTCGCCCTGCTAACGTCGCTTACGGTCGTCGTCACCCAGGCGCAGGCCGCGTCGAACCTGCCGAACGCTGGCGACCAGCGCTTCGGTTGGCGGATTCAGCGTCTGCCGCTCGGCGGGGCGCACGGCGAGCCGTCGATCCTCACCGCGCATGGCGAAACGGTCGTCGACACATTCGGTCCGGTCATCTGGGCGTCGACCGACCACGGCAAGCACTGGACGCTGACGAAGAAGATCGACACGACCAACTGCCCATCGGGAGACGCCGACCACACGATCCTGGCGGACGGCACGATCCTCGCCGACAACCTGTGCCTGGCCGGTCCCTCGAACCTGCTCTACAAGTCCACCGACCACGGCAAGACCTGGCACCCGGCGGGCCCTGCTGGCCAGACCCCTGGCGAGGCAGGTGTCGACTCGGACCGGCAGTGGCTGACACCGGATCCCAAGGATGCCAGCGTCGTGTGGATGAGCTACCACGACCTCGCGGGCCCGAACGTCTGGGTCGCGAAGTCGATTGACGGCGGCGCGACGTTCCCGCAGCGGATACCGGCGACCGCGTTCGGCACGGAATACGCGAACTCGTCGCAGGGCAACACGACGGCGCGCATCATCGTCAAGGCGAAGGGTGAGCAGCGCACGCTCTACCTCTTCTACGCCTACTCCGACGCTCCCGACGCCATCCAGGGAACCCTCAGTCCCACGGATCCCGACTTCCTGCTCCGCAAGATCGGGCTGGCGAAGTCGACAGACGGCGGACTCACGTGGACCAACACCGTCGTCTACGACGGGACAAGCATCAAGGCACGCCTCGGCCACCCCTTTACGACGGCAGCGATCGACCCGGCGGGCAACCTCTACGT
>JBHELW010000291.1:0-1222 GCA_046262915.1 Mycobacteriales bacterium
TGACGCTGAGCAGGTAGCGCGCGGCGTCGGCGCCGTCGACGATGCGGTGGTCGTAGGTGAGCGCGAGGTAGGCCATCGACCGGATCGCGATGACCTCGCCGAGGTCGGGGTCATCGACCACGACGGGGCGCTTTACGACGGACCCCGTCCCCAGGATCGCGACCTGCGGCTGGTTGATGATCGGGGTGTCGAACAGCGCGCCGCGGCTGCCGGTGTTGGTCAGTGTGAACGTGCCCCCGCTGAGCTCGTCGGGCGTCACCTTGTTGGCTCGGGTGCGCTCCGCCATGTCGGCGATCTTGCGCGCGAACCCGCCGAGGTTGAGATCACCCGCGTCGTGAATCACCGGCACGAGCAGCCCACGCTCAGTGTCGACGGCGATGCCGAGGTTGATGGCCTCGTGGTAGCTGACCGTGCCGGCCTCGAGGTCGATCGACGAGTTCACTGCGGGATGCGCCTTCAACGCGTCGACGGCGGCGACCGCGAAGAACGGCAGGAACGACAGCTTCGTGCCCTCGCGGGTCTCGAACTGTGACTTCGCCCGCTGGCGTAAACGCGCGACACGCGTGACGTCGACTTCTACGACGGTGGTCAGCTGCGCGGACACCTGCAGCGACTCGACCATGCGCTCGGCGATGACCTTGCGCAGCCGTGAGAGCTTCTCGGTCTTCCCCCGCAACGCAGCCGTAGCAGCCGCAACGGCGGGAGCTGGCGCGGCAACCGCTGGCTTTGCTGAGGCTTGCTGGGCGGGTACCTCCTTCCCGGCAGGTGCTTCGGTTTGCTGACCTGCCCTATCCAGTACGTCTTGTTTGCGGATGCGCCCGCCGAGCCCGGTTCCCGTCACGGTCGCGAGGTCGACGTTGTGCTCGGCGGCCAGCTTGCGGACGAGCGGCGTGGCGTACGCGTGTTCGCCATCGGTCGACGCCGCGGGCGCGGCCGGTGCCGGCGCGGGCGCGCTCTCGATGTGTGCCGCCGCCTGCGTCTGCACCTCGGCACGCGACTGGTCCGGCTGGGCCGCAGCGGTCGGCGCCGCGGCCGGCTCCGCCTTCGGCTCGGCCTTCGCCGCCAGTTCCGGCTCCGGCTCAGGCGCGGCCGTCGCCGACGCGGGCGCGCTGCCGTTGCCTCCCGGCGTAGCAGCGTCGTCGATGACGGCGAGCTCAGTGCCGACGTCGACGGTTTCGTCCTCGTTGACCTTGATGGCGCTGAGTACGCCGGAAGCCGGCGC
>JBHELW010000292.1:0-1094 GCA_046262915.1 Mycobacteriales bacterium
GCTACAGAGGTGCGGGAGCTCGTCGCCCGCACGAGCGGCGACGACCTGGCCGACAGGTGGGGTGCCGACCTGCACGGTCGCACCGGCGGTCACCCCTTCCTGGTGCGCGAGCTTTCACACGCGCTCGCGACCCACGAGGCCGCTGACGTCGTTCCAAATGCAGCGCACGACCTCATCGCCGGGCGCATCGGCCGGCTGTCTCGCGACTGTCGTCGCCTCCTCGACGCCGCGGCGGTGGCCGGCAACGAGCTGCTCCCCGACGTCCTCGGCGACATGCTTGACGCGCCGTCGTCCGTGATCGCGTCCGAGCTCGATGACGCAGTTCGAGCGGGGGTGCTGCTCGGGGGCGACGGTCCGGAACGGACGCAGTTCGCACACGACTTGTACCGCGAGACCATCTATACGGACCTCCCGACACCAGCGCGGCTGGCGCTGCACCAGCAAGTGGCGGTAGCTCTGGAACGCCGTCTCGGCCGAGGTGGCAGCGTGTTCGCGGGTGAGATCGCTCGCCACTTCGCTGCGGCCGCGGCGATCGATGGTCCCGATCGCGCGATCCGTTGGGCACTCGAAGCCGCCGCGGCCGACCGGGCACGGCTGGCGTTCGCCGAGGCCGCCGCGCAGCTCTCGCGCGTGCGCACCGCGCTCGACGACGCCGGAGTCGCCATGACGGCCGACGCGCACGTCGACCTGCTCGTGGCAGAAGCCGACGCCGAGAGCAGAGCCGGCGACGCTGATACGGCACGACAACTGCTGCGAGACGCGCACACGCACGCCGCGCGTCTCGGCGATCCCGAACGCCTCGCCGCGGTGGCACTCGGGCTGCAACGTCTCGGTGCGCGCTTCGCCATGCCCCGCGACGAGGTCGTCGCCCTTCTCGAGGAAGCCCGACGCGCCGTCGAAGGCCGGGTCCCTGCAGTCGAGGCGCAGGTCACCGCCAGCTTGGCCCGCGAGCTGCACCACTCAGTGCCCAAGGACCGAGCACGAGCGCAGCCGCTCAGCGAACACGCCGTAGCAATCGCTCGCAGCCTCGACGACCCCGCGACGCTTGCCGCCTGCCTGCTCGCCCGCCACGACGTCCTGTGGACACCCGGCGC
>JBHELW010000293.1:0-5936 GCA_046262915.1 Mycobacteriales bacterium
GTCCGTCTCCGCGATCCACACGCGCGTCCGCCGGCTCGAGCAGCGCGGCGTCATCAAGGGCTACGCCGCGACGCTCGCGCCCGAGCAGGTGGGCCTGCCGCTGACCGCTTTCGTGTCCGTGCAGCCGATCGACCCGAGCGCTCCGGACGACACGCCTGAGCGGTTGGCCCACCTGGACGCGATCGAGGCCTGCCACAGCGTCGCCGGCGACGAGAGCTACATCCTCAAGGTGCGCGTCGGCACCCCGAGCGACCTCGAGTCGCTGCTCCAGGAGATCCGCGCTGCCGCCAACGTCTCGACGCGGACGACGGTGGTGCTCAGCACGCCGTACGAAGCCCGCCCGCCCGCCTTCTGACGCCTCGGCCATAGCCTGCGGGCGTGCAGCCCGACCTGTTCTTCGCGCGGCAGCAGATGGCGCTGTCGCTCGGCTGGCACATCGTCATCGCGTGCTTCGGCGTCGGCTTCCCGCTGCTCGTCCTCGTCGCGGAGTGGCGCGGTCAGCGCACTGGTGATGAGACCTATGAGCTGCTCGCGCGGCGCTGGGCGAAGGCGCTCGCCGTGCTCTTCGCGATCGGCGCGGTCTCCGGGACGATCCTCTCCTTCGAGTTCGGGATCCTCTGGCCCGGGCTGATGGGGCGTTTCGGTGCGGTCTTCGGCTTCCCGTTCGCCCTCGAGGCGATCGCGTTCTTCCTCGAGGCGATCTTCCTCGGCATCTACCTCTACGGCTGGGACCGCCTGTCCCCGCGCGCGCATCTGCTCTCCGCGGTGCCGATCGTCGTCAGCGGCGCGGCGAGCGCGTGGTTCGTCGTAACGGCGAACGCGTGGATGAACCAGCCGCGCGGGTTCACCCTGCTCGCGGACGGCACGCTCACGGACCCGAGACCGCTGGCCGCGATCGCGAACGCCGCCACCCCGGTGCAGACGACGCACATGTTGCTCGCGGCCTACATGGTCACCGGCTTCGGCGTGGCCGCGGTCTACGCCGGCGCCATGCTGCGCGGGCGGCGCGACCGCTACCACCGGCTCGGGTTCGTGTTGTCGTTCTCCCTGGGCGCGGCGCTCGCGCTGCCGCAGGTGGTCGTCGGCGACTGGGCGGCGCGGTTCGTGGCGCACCGCCAGCCGGTCAAGTTCGCCGCGCTCGAGGGCATCCGGCGTACGACGAGCGGCGCCGACCTGCGCATTGGCGGCCTCACGCGCGCCGACGGGTCGACCATCGGTGCGCTAACGATCCCCAACGGGGCGTCACTGCTGGCGTTCCACGACCCGCACCACGAGGTCGTCGGTCTCGACTCCGTGCCGCCCGCGGACCGGCCACCCGTGCCGATCGTGCGAACGGCGTTTCAGCTGATGGTGCTGGTCGGCACCGCCCTCGTCGCGCTGTCCGGGTGGTACGGCCTCGTCTGGTGGCGCCGGCGACGCCTGCCGCGCGCACGGCTCTTCCTCCTGGCCGCGCTCGCCGCCGGTCCGGCCGCGGTGCTCGCGCTGGAGTGCGGCTGGATCGTCACCGAGGTCGGCCGACAGCCGTGGGTCGTCTACCGGATCCTGCGCACCGCCGACGCCGTGACGCACGCGCCGAACATCCGCTTCGGCTACTACGCGCTCATCGCGGTCTACGCGGTGCTCACGGTCGCGACCGTGTTCATCCTCCGCCGGCTCGCGGCGATGCCGCGGCCCGGGCACCCCGAGGACGAGGCGCCCCCGGCCGAACCCGTGCCGATGGCGCCATGACAAGCCGAAGCGGCACTGACGGAGAGGTTGACGAGCAAACGTCGGACAATCACTATTGCTCTATGGCCCTAGAGCATTGGCGCATTCGATGATTGAGTTCCACATCGAATCCCGCTCCGGCGTCGCTCCCTATCGCCAGATCGTGCAGCAGGTCCGCCAAGCCCTGCGGCTGGGGTTGCTGGACGAGGGCGATCAGCTCCCCACGGTCAAAGACGTGGTCGCGCAGGTGGCCATCAATCCGAACACCGTGCTGAAGGCGTACCGGGAACTCGAACACGAGGAGCTCGCTGAGGGCCGGCCCGGTCTGGGTACGTTCATCACCCGTTCACTGGCTGACTCCTCGCTCGCTGCTCACAAGGGTCTGCGCCACGAGCTGTCGCGTTGGCTGGTCAAGGCTCGCCGGGCTGGTTTGGACGATGACAGCATCGCCGCGCTGTTCGAGAGCGCCTTTCGGGCCGCGGCCGGCGAGAACGTCGCGTGAACGCGATCGAGACCGCGGGTCTCGGTAGGCGCTACGGCAAGCGATGGGCCCTGCGCAACTGCGCGTTGTCGATCCCCGAGGGCCGAACCGTCGGGCTGGTCGGGGCCAACGGCGCCGGCAAGACCACGCTGCTTCATCTCGCCGTCGGGCTACTCGAACCGTCAATTGGCACCATCACCACGCTGGGGGCTCGGCCGGGCGTCGGTCCCGAACAGATCGCGCGAGTTGGCTTCCTCGCCCAGGACGCGCCCGTGTACGGCGCGCTGACCGTTGCCGAGCATCTCCGTCTCGGCCAACGGCTCAACCCGCACTGGGACCAGGACCTCGCCGCGGGCCGCGTCCGCCGACTCGGTCTCGATCCCAGGCAACGGGCAGGGCGCCTCTCCGGCGGCCAGCGCTCACAACTCGCCTTGACGTTGGCGATGGGAAAGCGGCCCGAGCTGCTCGTCCTCGACGAGCCGGTGTCCAGTCTCGACCCGCTGGCGCGGCGTGAGTTCCTGCAAGACCTGATGGCGCTCGTCGCCGACCAGACGCCAACCGTCGTGTTGTCGTCGCACCTGCTCTCCGATGTCGAGCGAGTGTGCGACTACCTGATCGTCCTCGCTAACAGCCAGGTCCGTCTCCAAGGACCGGTCGACGAGTTACTCGCCAGCCACAAGCTCCTGACCGGCGCGCGGCGAGACACCAGGACGATCCCGGGCGACCAGCACGTGGTGTGGGCCAGCCATACCGACCGCCAGACGACCCTCCTGGTGCGCACAGCCGGGCCCGTCCTCGACCCGCGCTGGGCAGTCACCGACATCGGCCTAGAAGATCTGGTCCTTGCCTATATGCAACCCGCCGCCGCCGGTCCGCGTGCCCTGGGATCGGTCGCGTGATGACCTGGCTGGCATGGCGTCAGTTTCGAACACAGGCGCTCCTCGCCGCGGGCGCGACCGTCGGTGCCCTCGTAACGCTGATCGTCACCCGGGATCAGGTCGCACGAGTCGCCACTACAGGTCAGGTCTCAACGTCCTTGGAATCGCTCCGGTTGCTGGGCACCGCACTCGTCGGAGTACCCGCATTCATCGGTGCCTTCTGGGGTGCACCAATGGTCGCCCGTGAGCTCGAGGCGGGTACGCAACGCCTGGCCTGGACGCAGAGCATCACCCGCCGCCGCTGGCTGGGCATCAAGCTCGCCGTCGCCAGTGTCGTGGCCATCGCCGTCACCATCGCCTTCAGCGCGGCCTTTACCTGGTGGTCCGTGCCGTATGACCAGTTGGGCAACCGCATCGGCACTGCCAACTTCGGTCAACGCGGAATCGTGCCCGTCGCCTACGCGCTGTTCGCGCTTGCCCTCGGGACTTTGTTGGGCGCGATCACACGACGGACGCTGCCGGCGGTGGCATCGACGCTCCTCGGCTTCTTCGTCGCCCGGTTCGCCTTCCAGGCTCTCGTTCGGCCCAGACTCATGGCAGCCGTCGTCACCAGCCGTCCATCCAACGCCTTCGGAACGCAAGAGGGATCGACGGCGGCAAGCGGAGCGTGGGTGCTGTCAAGCCGGACAGTGGATGCCGCCGGCAGGGCCGTCCACGACGTATACGCAGGTGACTTCGGGCGTCAGATGGCCCAGTCGTGCGGCATCACCAATATGCGAGGCAGCAGTACCGAACAAGCACGCATTGCCTGCATCAACCGACTCGGCCTCCACGACATCGTTCGGATCCACCCCGCCGACCAGTTCTGGGGACTGCAGATCCGGGAGGCCGCCGTCTTCACCCTGCTTGCGGTCATCCTCGCCGGACTCGCCTTCTGGTGGATCCGACGTCGCGTCGCATGAAATTCACCCGATGCCACGAGCAAGCCTTCGCCGAGCCCGTTCCGATGGCCCGGTGACCCTCGCCGAGGCAGTGCTGGCGGCGCTGTTCGTCGGGCTCACGGCGTACGCGCTCTTCGGCGGTGCCGACTTCGGCGGCGGGTTCTGGGACTTGGTCGCCGGCAACCCGGCCCGCGGGCGCGCTACGCGCGAGCTGATCGAGCACTCGATCGGCCCGTTGTGGGAGGCGAACCACGTCTGGCTGATCTTCGCGCTCGTCGTGCTCTGGACCGGGTTCCCGGCCGCGTTCGCCTCGATCATGTCCACGCTATACGTGCCGCTGACTCTGGCGGCGCTCGGCGTGATCCTGCGCGGCGCCGGCTTCGCCTTCCGCAAGTCGGTGCCTGAGGTGCGCCTCAAGCAGCTCTTCGGCGCGATGTTCGCGGTGTCGAGCGTGCTGACGCCGTTCTTCCTCGGCGCGGTCGCGGGCGGCATTGCGTCGGGCCGCGTCCCCGCCGGCAACGCGGCGGGCGACCCGATCGGCAGCTGGTGGAACCCAACGTCGGTCCTCGGGGGAGTGCTGGCCGTCGGCTCGTGCGCCTACCTCGCGGCGGTCTACCTCACTGGCGACGCGACTCGTGCTGGTGATGTGGACCTCGCGAAAGGCTTCCGTCGCCGGGCCATCGTGACCGCGTTAGTCGTCGCCGTCCTCGCCGCGGCGGGTGTGTTCGTGCTGCGCGCGGACGCGCCGGAGCTCCTCCATGGTCTCACCCGTCGCGGACTGTCGCTGATGGTGCTCAGCGCGCTGTTCGGGATGGCGTCCGTCGTGCTGCTGGCGCAGCGGCGCTACCTCATCGCGCGCGTGACGGCAGCCGGCGCGGTCGCTGCGGTGCTGTGGGGCTGGGCGGCCGGGCAGTACCCCTACCTGCTCGAGCGCACCACGACGATCGCCGAGGCCGCCGCGCCCCGCGCGACGCTGACGGCGCTGCTCGTCGCACTTGTCGTGACGGCGGTGCTCGTCGTCCCGTCTCTCACCCTGCTCTACACGCTGTTCCAGCACGATCGCCGGGACCACTGACGGCGAGCTGCTACGCCGTCGCGAGTGCGAGGTGCTGTGCCGTCCACCAGCGCTGACCCTCGACGGGCAGCGAGGAGATCGGGTCGTAGTACTCGTAGCGGCGGGTGAGGGCATCAGGGTCGTCGTGCTCGACGCCGGTGCGGTAGTTCTTCGTCCAGTAGGAGATGCCGCGCATCCGGTCGTAGTCCTCCACCTGGTGGACCCAGCGCTTCCCGACGTAGGGGACGTCGCAGACGATGCGCGGGGTGGCAAACCCGGGCAGGTAGCCCATGATCGCGTGCTGCAGCTGCTGCGCCTCTGCGACCGACACCCGCCAGTGCTCACTCGCCGGGATCATGTCGCACATGTAGAAGTAGTAGGGCATCACCTTCGCGCGATCGAGCAGCACGAAGCACAGCTCCAGCAACGCCTCCGGCGTCGCGTTGACGCCGCGGAGCAGCACACCTTGGTTGCGGACGTCGCGTACGCCGACATCGAGCATCGCCTTCGCCGCCCGCGCGACCAGCGGCGTCACCTGCTGCGCCGCATTGACGTGCGTGTGGATCGCGACGTCCACATCGTTCGCAACCGCCTGCTTCGCCAGCCGCTCCATGCCCGCGACGACGTCGTCCTGCAGCCAGTGCTGGGGCAGCCCCATCAGTGCCTTCGTGGCCAGGCGGACGTCACGGATCGACGGGATCGCGATGAGCTGGCTGACCCACGCCTCGAGTTGACGGAACGGCATGTTCGCCACGTCGCCACCGGACACGACCACGTCGCGGATCTCCGGGTGCGCGCGCAGGTAGTCGAGCATCTGCGCGTGTCGGTCCGGCTGCTTCGCGGCGAACTTCAGCTTCGTCACCTGCGGCACCGAG
>JBHELW010000294.1:0-2135 GCA_046262915.1 Mycobacteriales bacterium
TTGCCACAGGACGACGGCATGACCCTCGACGTCGATGCCGCGCCGGCCCGCGCGACCGGTGAGCTGCGTGTACTCCCCCGGCGTGATGTCGGCGTGCGTCTCGCCGTTCCACTTCACCAGCCGCTCGAGCACGACCGAACGGGCGGGCATGTTGATCCCGAGGGCGAGCGTCTCCGTGGCGAACACCGCCTTCACGAGACCGCGAACGAAAAGCTCCTCGACGCACTCCTTGAACGTCGGGATGAGCCCCGCGTGGTGCGCGGCGATGCCCCGCTCCAGCGCGCCCAGCCACTCCCAGTAACCGAGCACCGTGAGGTCGGCTTCGGGCAGCTCGGCGCAGCGCAGCTCGACGTACTCGCGCACACGCGCGCGCTCGGTCGGGTCGTTCAGCCGCAAGCCGGCGCGCACGCACTGCTCGACCGCCGCATCGCACCCGGCGCGGCTGAAGATGAACGTGATGGCCGGCAGCAGCGCCTCGCGGTCCAGCTTCTCGATGACGTCGGGCCGGGAGATGAGATGGGTCCGCGTCCGCGGGCGCGCGCCGCCGCGACCTGGCCGGCGGTCGAAGTCGCGTAGCAACCGGGCGTCCTCGCGCGCGAGGGCAAGCAGCTCCGGGTTGACGACTGGCGAGCCGTCCGGCGTGTCGGCGAACAGGTCCAGCAAGCGCTTCCCCGCGAGCACGTGCTGCCAGAGCGGCACCGGGCGCTTCTCCTCGACGATCACCTGTGTCTCGCCGCGCACCGTGACCAGCCAGTCGCCGAACTCCTCGGCGTTCGAAACGGTCGCCGAGAGCGAGACCAGCCGGACCGACTCGGGCAGGTGGATGATCACCTCCTCCCAGACCGCGCCGCGGAACCGGTCCGAGAGGTAATGCACCTCGTCCATCACGACGTAGGCGAGGCCGCGCAATGCGTCAGACCCGGCGTAGAGCATGTTGCGCAGCACTTCGGTTGTCATGACGACGACCGGCGCGTTCCCGTTGATCGCGTTGTCGCCGGTGAGCAGGCCGACGTTGCGCGCGCCGTGCCGCGCGACCAGGTCGCCGTACTTCTGGTTCGACAGCGCCTTGATGGGTGTCGTGTAGAAGCACTTCTGTCCGATGGCAAGCGCGCGGTGCACCGCGAACTCGCCGACGACGGTCTTCCCGGCGCCCGTCGGTGCCGCAACGAGCACGCTGGCGCCCGCCTCGAGGGCTTCGCATGCGGTCCGCTGGAAGGCGTCGAGAGGGAACGAGTAGCCCGCCGCGAACGAGTCGAGCGCCGACTCCGCAGCGGTCGTGCTCATGGGGTCGAGGCTACGGCGTGAGGTCCTCGCCGGCGGGAGGCGCGAGCACCGTCACCGCGCCGGCGACGCACTCGCAGGTCAGCGGCAGCGGCCCGAACGGCTCCCCGTCGGCGTACGCCGTGATGCCCGGCGACTCCACCGTGACAACTCGGCCGCGGCGAATCGTCACGGCGGGGTGTGTCACGTGGGTCCCCTTGAAGACCTTGGGAAAGGTCTTGATGAACTCCAGCTTGCTGACCGGGCCGAGGATCATCACGTCGACCGCGCCGTCGTCGAGGCGTGCGTCCGGCGTGACCTGCATGCCCGCGCCGTAGGAGCGCGCGTTGCCGACGGCGACGAGCATCGCGTCGGTCTCGATCCGGTCGTCGTCGACGGTGACCACGAACGGCAGCGGCTTGAAGACGCGCAACTCGGCCGCGATCGCCAGGTTGTAGCGCGACCCGCCACGTGGCCAGCGCATCCGGTTGGCGCGTTCGTTGACCTTCGAGTCGAAACCGGCCCCGAGGACGCAGCCGAACCACTTGCCGGCGGCGCGCACCGCGTCGATGCCCCGTGGGGACGCGGTCAGCAGCACGTCGGCTGCCGCCAACGGGTTGTCGACCGGCAAGCCGAGCGATGCCGCGAGGTCGTTGCCCGTGCCTGCGGGCACGATGCCGAGTGGCGTGGCCGTCTCGACGACGGCTTGCAGCGCGAGGTGGACCATGCCGTCCCCACCAAGGGCGACGACAGCATCGACGCCGTCCGCAACGGCGCCCCGGCACAGGTCGAGCGACTCCGCCGCACTCGCACCACTGAGCTGCCGCACGGACGCGCCGCGCGCGCGCAGACGTTCGCCGACCGCGGCGGCGACG
>JBHELW010000295.1:0-13312 GCA_046262915.1 Mycobacteriales bacterium
CCCACCCGCGCCCGGACGAGCGCATGTAGCGCGGCTCCTCCACGACCTGGTCGAGAGCCCGGCCTGCCAGCAGCGCAGCGGCCGCGGCGAGCAACGCGAGCAGCAGCACGTGCCGCCCGCCGTAGCCGCGGCTCAGCGCAAGCATGTGCGCGCCGAAGATGGCGAGCACGACGGCGCTCAGCGTCGTGGCCAAGGACTCTGTCACGCGCCGCCGGTCCGGTGCCGCGATGCCGACGACGACCGCACCGACGACCGCAACGGCGAGGATCGCCGCCACTCCCGGCAGCTCAATCCCGCCGCGCGGCACCGCGACGAAGTCGATCGCGACGGTCGCCGCGGCGATGACGAGCAACGGCGCGGCCTCCTCGACGAGGTGAGCCACATGCACCCAGGCGACCGCAAGGGAGAGCTGGCCCACCATGACCGCGGCGAAGAGCACCGGGCGGCCGATGAGGTTGGCGCCGACCACGACCAGGCCGGCCGCAGCGGGCAGCGCCCCGGCGACCAGCGGGTAGAGCTCGCGACCTTCCCCCCGCGCCACGCCGACATCGTCGCACCCGACGGCGTCAACGCGCGCCGACGCGGGCGACGTAGGAGCCGATGCGCTCGACAACCTCCGGCATCAGCACCGCGGCGCCCTCCGCGTGGCCGAATCCGACGACGACCCACAGCTCGGCGGTCGGGCCGGCTGCAGTGACGAGCGCGCGCGCGTGCTCGAGGCCGTAGTAGGCATCCCGGTCGCCGTGTACGACGAGCAGCGGGGTCGGGGCGATCCGTGCCGCGAGCTCGACGGGTGACTCGGGTACGACGTCCCATCCTTCGACGAGCCGGGTGCGGAGCATCCGGCGACTGACTGCGCGGCCGAGCGGTCGCTCCACCAGCCAGTGCAGGCGGCGCATCGGTGCGGTGTCGCGGACGTACCACCGGCTCACCGAGCTGACGGCCACAACGGCGTCGGGAGCCCCCGGACCGTCGTGGAACAGGGCGGCGTGCCGCACCACAACAGAGCCGCCCATGGACCAACCGCACGTGACCACCAGCGCGTAGCCGTGGTCGCGGAGCCACCGGACACCCGCGTCAACGTCGAGAACCTCGAGGTCGCCCATCGTCGACAGACCGCCCGACGCACCGTGGCCCCGCAGGTCGACGGCGAGTACTCCGGCGTAGCGGGCCAGACGACGCGCGATGAACGCCTGCGCCGGCTTGCGGTGGTGACCGGAGAACCCGTGCGCGAGCATGACGCCGACTCGCTTCCCGCCGTCGTCAGCGGCGAGGTGCGACGCGGCGATCGCGATGCCGTCCGCCGTACGCAGCGCGACCGGGTCGGCGTTGGCGAGCGACTGCCGCAGGCGCGTTCCCCTGGCCACCGCGCTGGCACTCCTTTCCGCTTGCCGCGTAGTTGCGCGGTTATGTACAACTTGGACATGAAAGAGCTGACGTCGAGCAACGCGCGCGAGCATTTCTCCGATGCGCTCGCGGCGTCGGTGCGTGAACCAGTTTTCATCACTCGGCACGGCAAGCGCGTCGCAGCTCTGGTGACTCCACAGTTCTACGAGCGAGCCATCGAGGCACTCGAAGGGGCCGAGGACATCGCGGCAGCGCACGCCGCGCTCGCCGACGACGCCCCGTCGGTCTCGTGGGCGGCTGTAAGGGCGGACCTCGGACTCGCGTGACGTATCGCGTCACACTGCGGCCCGCCGCACAGGCAGGCTGTCCACGGCGCCCACATTCGAACCGGCAATACAGTCGGGACGTGAGCGTGCTGCTGGTGCTGACGCGGGCGACGCGCGGCGCGGACGTGCTGCCCGCGCTCGGGCTGCTGGGCCACATCGTCCGGCTCGCGCCGATGGAGCCGTCCGCGCTGCTCGACGCGTCTCCGTCCGACGCCGTCCTCGTCGACGCGCGCACCGACCTCGTCGCGGCGCGCGGGCTGTGCCGGCTGCTCCGGACGACGGGCATCGCAACGCCACTGCTCGCCGTCGTCACCGAAGGCGGGCTGGCCGGCATCGCCGCGGACTGGGGGGTCGACGACGTCGTACTCGACCGCGCCGGCCCCGCCGAGGTCGAGGCGCGGCTGCGGCTCGCGCTCGCGCGCACCGACGCCGCGGGGGGACCGGCGCGACCGGACGGCGAGATCCGCTCTGGCGACCTCGTCGTCGAGGAGCACACCTACCAGGCGCGACTGAAGGGCCGACCGCTCGACCTGACGTTCAAGGAGTTCGAGCTCCTCAAGTTCCTCGCGCAGCACCCCGGCCGCGTCTTCAGCCGCAGCCAGCTGCTCCAGGAAGTCTGGGGCTACGACTACTACGGCGGGACGCGCACGGTTGACGTGCACGTGCGGCGGCTGCGCGCAAAGCTCGGCGCCGAGCACGAGTCGCTGATCGGCACCGTGCGCCACGTCGGCTACAAATTCGTCACCCCGCCGCTGCAGCCGCTGGACGAGCCCGCACCCGTCGGGTGACCGTCCGACTCGTCGTACGCCGGAGACGTCGTACGCGGAGACTGCCGCCGACACGTGCCGCGAACCGCTGCCGCCCGGCGACGCTATGCCGCGGGCGCGGTCTCGTTACGCAGTCGGCGACGGCGCGACGCCACCACCGCGACTAGGCCGAGCACGAGCAGCCCAGCGCCGGTCGCCACCAACGGCTGCGCTAACGCTGCACCAGTGCGCACCAGCCCATCGCCGCTACGGCCCCGGGTGGTGGCCGGCGACACGACGGTGATCCGAGCGCTCACATCCAGGACGGGCTTGGTTGCCTGTGCGACGACGCGGACTGCTGGGCGAGCCAAGACAAGCGAAGACGGCATGCGCGAGAAGTTGCGCAGGGCGACCGGCGCGCCGCCATTGCTGCCCGGTGGGTTCTGCGTGGGGCACGGCTGCGGGCCCCTGGCGCCGCGGCCGTGGAGCGTGTGCCCACCGATGCCGGCTCTCGCAGGAATCGTGACGACAGTGCTGAAGTTGCCCCGAGCGTCAGCGACGGTCGTACGCAGGAAGGTCGTGTCGAAGAAGATGTCGACCGACGCGAATGCATCGAAGCCGCCGGCAGCGAACGTTATGACCGCGCCAGGAGGCGCGGTCGACTGGCTGACAGTAGCGCCCCGCCGGCAGGGCGGGTATTGCGCGTTGGCTGCGCCGCCGAGCAGCAGCACAGTGAGAACTGCGGTCAACAGGGTGCCGAGGCCAAGGGTCCTGGAACGCATCAATCCCCCTTGCGGGTCGATTGGAGTGATGTCGAATCAGCGTGACGCAGCGCCGGAAACGCGTCGAGGAAGGACTGGGTAGCGCTCGTCGTCATCATGGTGGGGCCGTCGGCGGTCTCATCGCGGTCGCGGGTCGCGTCGCGGGGATCGGCGCAAAGGCGTCACGTGAGGGTCGCCCAAGCGATGGGTGCCAATCCGTTGGGGGGTTGGGAGATCGCGGTCGCGGAGGTCGCGGAACTCGATGGTCCGGCGCCGCAGCCGCTTCGCGGTTTACGCGAACCGGCACCGGCCGCTGGCCCGGTGCACTCATCGGCTTGATCGGCCGCTGCACGCTGACGATGCCGGCGGCGCCGGCCGCGGCGCTTTGGTAGTAGTAGCCGTACGCGTACGCGTAAGCGTCTGGCCCCCGCCTCGGGACCATGTTGAGCACGCTGCCGAGCAGATGCGCGCCGACCGTCACGAGAGCGTCCTTCGACCGCGCCAATTGCTCGCGGTTCGTTGCGCCGCTGCGGACGACGAGCAGCGCGCCGCTTGTGTTGGCAGCGAGCACCGCGGCGTCGGTGACGGGCAGTAGGGGCGGTGCGTCAAAAACCACGATGTCCGCCATCGCCTCGAGCTGGCGAATCACCTCGAGCATGGCCTGCGACCCGAGGAGCTCGCTCGGGTTCGGTGGCTTCGGACCGCTCGGTAGGACGACGAGCTTGCTCGTGTCGCCCCACGGTTGGAGAACGTCTTCGAGCTTCGCCTGTCCAATGAGCACGTTCGTGAGCCCGGCCGCGCCCTCGAGCCCCATGTATGTGTGCAAAGTCGGCCGCCGTAGGTCGGTCTCGACCAGCACCACTCGTTGGCCCGCTTGCGCCATCGCAATCGCGAGGTTGCAGCTCGTCGTCGACTTCCCCTCCCGCGGCAGCGAGCTAGTGATGACCACCGAGCGGATCGGCGCGTCGACGTCGAGGAACTGGATGTTCGTCCGCAGCTGGCGAAACGCCTCCGCGCGCGGCGAGTGCTTCTTACCGGTAACGATCAGCGGGTGCTTTGGGGCGTCCGAGTCATAGCTGACCAGCGCGAGGGTCGGCGCGCCGGTCGCATGGTCGATGTCCTCGATCGTCTTCGCCGAGGTGTCGAGGGTGTGGCGCAGTACGGCGATGCCCGCGCCGAAGAGGAACCCGAGCACTGTCGCCAGCGCGATGTTGCGCGCGGGACGCGGAGAGATGGGAGACCTGGGCAGCGGTGCGGTCTCGACGACCGTCACCCGCACCGGAGACGCGCCGCCACCGGACGGCCGTTCGAGCTCCTCGACCATCCCCGTGAACTCGACGCCCACGGCATCGGCGACGAGCTGGGCGCTGCGTGCCGACGGGTGGCGGACCGACACGGTCAGCAGGACGGTGTCGGGCACCGCCTGCGCTGTGATCCGCGCGTCGTCGACGGTGGCGCGTCCTAGCCGACGACTCACTGCGTCGGCCACCCGCGGGCCGCGCAGCAGGTCGGCGTAGGACTTGACCCGCTGCTGCGACGCGAGATTGTTCTGGTAGAGCGTGTTGACGTCGGCGGTCGTCGGGGTCGAGACGAACAGCTTGACCGTCGAACGGTAGATCGGCGTCGCACGATAGGAGACGTACGCCGCGGCCGCGGCCGCGAGCATGGTGCTGAGCACGACGACGCGCCAGTGCTTGCGCAGCAACCGCAGGTAGTCCCGCAGCTCCACAACGGTCCTTCAGGCGGGAGGGAAGGGGTCAGGTTACGCACTCGCCGCTACTACGAGGTTCCCACTCCGCAGAGGATCACACCGATGGTTGCTCTGAGGTCTAGCGCGGGTAAGGATCACCACTGGGCGACACGACGGCCCGGCCCTGACCCGCCGAAGGAACCGAATGCTCGCGTCCCGCTTCGCGGCGCTTTTCGGGCGCCGACGTGGCGCCGCCCAGTTGGCAGCGGATGCGCTCTCGTGGGCGATCGGTGTCTGTTTCGCGGTCTTCGGCCGCTACGACTTCCAGGCGCGGCCGGTGAACCCGTCCGGGCTGGCGTTCGCCGTGGCGGTGGCGGTCTTTGCGCAAACCGCCTGCGGTTATGCGCTCGGCCTCTACAACGGCCGGTGGCGCTACGGCAGCTTCGAGGAGATTGTCGCCGTCGTCCGTGCGGTCGCGGTTACGACGGCACTCCTCGTCGCCGTGGACCTGGCGGCACCGGGGGTGCGACCGATCCCTCTTAGCACCACCGGTGCAGGGGGCGTCGCCGCGCTGGTCGTCATGTCCGCTGTTCGCTACGCGTGGCGGCTGCAGATTGATCGGCTGCGACGGCCTACGGGTGAGGAGGCGACGCGCGTCGTCGTCTTCGGCGCCGGCGACGCCGGCTGGCAGCTCATCTCCTCGATGATGGGCAACCGCGAGAGCGCCTACTACCCCGTCGCGCTAATCGACGACGATCAGACCAAAGGCAAGCTCCGACTGATGGGGGTGCCGGTCGTCGGCGGCCGTGATGCGATTCCTCGCGCTGCCGCCGATTACGACGCCACGGTTCTTATCGTCGCGCTACCGAGCGCCGACGCCGCGCTAATCAACGAGCTAACCGCCTTCGCCGACCAGGCGAAGCTTGCGGTGAAGGTGCTTCCGCCGCTCAGCGAGATGTTCGACGACCACGTAGACGTCAGCCACGTCCGCGACGTCAGCGAGGCGGACCTGCTCGGGCGTCACCAAATCGAGGTCGACCTCGACGCGATGGCGGGCTACATCAACGGCCGGCGCGTGCTCGTCACCGGCGCAGGTGGTTCGATTGGCTCAGAGCTTTGCCGACAGGTCCATCGCCTCGGTGCGAGCGAGCTGATCATGCTCGATCGCGACGAGTCCGCACTCCACGGTGTGCAGCTCGCCGTTCACGGCCACGGGCTGCTCGACTCGTCCGACCTGGTCCTCGCGGACATCCGCGACATCGAGGCGATGAACCGGATCTTGGCGACGCGACGTCCCGACGTCGTCTTCCACGCGGCGGCGCTCAAGCACCTCCCGCTTCTGGAGTCGCATCCCGGTGAAGCGGTTAAGAGCAACGTTTGGGGCACACTCACCGTCTTGCAGGCCGCCGTGGCGAACGGTGTCGAGCGCTTCGTCAACATCTCCACTGACAAGGCCGCTGATCCGACGAGTGTGCTCGGCTACTCCAAGCGCATCGCCGAGCGTCTGACTGCGCACTTCGCGTACGAGACGGATTGGTGCTACGTCAGCGTGCGCTTCGGGAATGTGCTCGGCAGCCGAGGATCGGTGCTCACGACGTTTCAGGCGCAGGTCGATGCCGGAGGACCACTGACGGTTACCCACCCAGACGTAACGCGCTACTTCATGACGGTTCAGGAGGCGGTGCAACTCGTCGTCCAGGCCGGCGCGGGGGGACAACCCGGCGACGTCCTCGTTCTCGACATGGGTCAACCAGTGCGAATTGCGGACGTTGCGGCCCGGCTCGCATCCCAGGCCAAGCGTCCGCTGAAGATCGTCTTCACGGGCCTGCGCGCCGGCGAAAAGCTCCACGAGCAACTGCTCGCGCAAGGCGAACCAGACCATCGCCCAGCGCATCCGCTGGTGTCTCACGCGCGTGTCGAGCCTTTGTGGCCTACCGATGCGTTGTCGCTCGACGCCTGGGCTCCGTCGGCCGAAGTAAGGCAGCAACTTCGGGCGCTTTGCGCGCACAGCTCAATCATTCGTGCGTCATGAGCCGTGGACATACTCGCCGCATGACCGACCCGGGCGGGTGGACCGGTGAAGAAGCTGTCGGCCGACGGGAGCTTCAGGTAGCGCGTCTGCTGGCCTTACAAGCGAGCAATGACATCCCTGGCGTGCGCACCCTGCGCGCGAGGTGGTTGTGCAGTCTTCTGCGGGCACCCGGTCTCAAGGTGGGCTCCGGCGTCCGCCTCGACTGTTCACATCCTCAACTACTGGGTCGTTTGCGACTGGGACGCGATGTCGAGCTCGGCGCGGGCACGGTCTTGGACGTGTCGGGCGGCTTAGTAATCGCGGACGAAACAACACTCTCCGAAGGGGTGATGATTCTGACGCACGAGCACGCAATCTCAGATCGTTCGCGGCATTGGCGCATGCAAAGCATCGACGCCAGGCCGGTGGTGATTGGCCGGGGCGTCTGGCTTGGTGCACGCGCAATCGTGTTGGGTTCGGCGCGGACGGTCGGCGAGGGTGCGGTTGTTGGCGCCGGCAGCATCGTTACGCGCGAGATCCCGCCATTCGCGGTTGCGGTCGGCAATCCCGCGCGCGTCGTGGGTTGGAGGGGTCGCGACGCACGAGTTGCCCCGAGCAACGCGAATTGAGGCTTTGGACCCGCACGACGGGTCTTCTGTTCGTTCGGTTATCGCGGCAGCTCGTCGGCATCGCCCTGCCCTATGCCTCGGCGCTGTTGGTGCTCGCTACGGCGGACATCGTCCTGCCACACCGAACGTCGCCTGAGACGTTCGGGCGGTACCAGTTTGTTCGGCAGTTGGCGCCGTTGGTTGTCGTCTTTGGGCTACTTGGTGTCGATCAAGTCATCGCGAGGTCGTATTACGGCGAAAGAGCTGACCGCGTGGCATGGCTGCCACTGTTGCCCCGGCTTGCTCGCGCCACGGCCGTAGTAGCTGCCGTGTTTTGCGGACTGTCAATGTGGCGGCTCCATCTCCCTCTTGCGTACGGCGCAGCGACAGCGTTCTCCGCACTCGCTTTGGTGGTCTCCGAGCTGACCGCGGGTTATCTACGCGCGGCGGGGTCGTATGCGCTCGCCGCGTTCGTACAACAGGGCTACCGCATATTGCTCGGGGTGTTCCTCATGCTGCTCGCTGCGTTCCGCCTCGCGTCGCCAGGTCGCGTGGTGGTTGCCCTCGTTTCGGCACCAGCGATCGTCGCCGTGATGGCAGCGCGCGCTCTCTGGCGGCAGTCTTTGAGGGCCGAGAACGTAGAACAGCCTCACTACGAGTCCATGCGTCGAATCGGGATACCAATCGCCCTCGCTGTCCTTGGCCTCGGGGCAATGGACTGGGTGGACCAGGCCGCACTCGCGCTCCGAACTGGCGGTCTCTCGGCAGGCGGCATATATACGTCTGCCAAAATCCCACTGAGCTTCCCCGCGATCGCAGTGGCCTCGATAGTCGGCTTTGCGGCCCTCCCCGAGGTCGCGAAGAGGCTCGCGAAGGTAGCTGAGCGACGTATCTGGTGGATCTCGGTATTCCTGGCTGCCGGCGCATCGTGCGCCATCAATGGAGCTGTCTTAGCCGTCTATGTGTCGGAAGGTCACCGCGTCCTCGCATACCCAGTCAGCAATGCCACTGCACTCCTGCTCGTTGCGGCAGGCGCAAGCCGACTCGCGTATGTGCTGCCGAGCGCCGTCCTGGGCGCTGCCGGATCTGGTCGCCTCCTGTACGCGTACGCATTCGTGTCCGTCGGTGCGCTCGCTCTCGAAGGGGGCTGGATCTTGCTCGCACCTATTGCCTCCGCGGTTGACCTCGCGGCTTCCGGCCTGCTTGTCGCGGCGGGTGCTCGGCTTATCGCTTCGCTGGTGCTCGCTTCGCTGTCCTTGCGACCCCACCGAGTGGTGACGCCGGCGTGAACAGGTCGGTTTGGCTACTCATCGTGTCCGGCGCCATAGCGTGTGGCTTGCTCGCTCAAGAGTCATTTCCTGCATATGCCGCGTTGGCGGTAGCGGTCGCAGGCTTGGTCACCGCGATAGGACTGATTCGGGGGCGATCCTCCGACTGGAGCCGCCGTGTCTTCAGCGTCTCAGGCGTGATCACCGTTCTGACGGTGGTGTCGGTAAGCGTCGTCCCATTGACATGGTGGCTGGGGATCGCTGCGCCGTGGCCCGAGGTGCGCGGGCGCGAGCTCCATGCCGTCGCGCTGGGTGCCCTCTACCTAAGCGCGAGCCTCGTGGGGGTCCTCGTCGCTGGTCGATCAAAGCCGAACGAGGCAACAGCCCTCGCGCCCGCGTCGAGCGCGCTCAACTCAACGCTTGTTTGGTCGCTTTTAGTAGGCATGGTGGGACTGTTCGTCCTTCTCGCGGCTGTGGGCGGTGGAACAGCAGCCCTCGCCAATTTGACGTATCGACGCACGTTCTTTGCGGGGCTTGGCCCACTCGTGGGTATCGCGTTCGTGCCGGGACTCGCACTGCCACTCTATGTTGCTGCTCTGGGGCGCGAGACGTTAAGACCGCTCGCTCACTTGCTCGCAGCTGCTTGCTTGCTTGCGTTCACCGCAGCCGTGGTCTTCACCGGCGAAAAGGCGAACGTCGTGAACTTGCTCCTTTTGTGCGGGGTCTTTCGCGTCCGTGGTGGCAACAAGGTGCCCGCAGCCCTTGTCGTAGTCGTGCTCCTGCTGTTTGTGCCGCTGAGCACGTACTACCAGTACGAGGTTCGCCAGCGCCGATCGGTCGGCCAAACGCAGGGGACGATTGACACCGGCGGGATCCGCCCATTCCTCCGGTCAACGTGGGGCCCGTTCGCGGAATCGGGGCTCGACCAACTGAGGACCTTGGAAGCGGCCTCCGATCGAGCACCGCTCGTGTCCTTAGCCAGCGGCGGGATCGCCAATGGTCCCCTCACCCTGGTCCCACGACGGCTCTGGCCTGGGAAACCGGACTCGTCGGCACTGCGCTTCGCGAAGGCTGCGTACCCAAGCGAGTGGGAAAGCGGCACAGGCATCCCGCCGTCGCTGATGGCTGAAATGGTCTTCAACTTCGGACTGGCCGGCGGTTACGTCGTGCTAGTCGCGCTGTGCTTTGTGCTCGCCTCCGTTGACCGTGCTGCCGCCCGACATCGCGGCCTACTCGTCAACCTCCTCTACGCGGCTGGCGTTGTCGGCGTCTTCATCGGGGTCAAAGCTGGCACTGACTCTGGCCTTCGCATCTTTGTTCTGTACGCGATCCCTGCGGTCATCGTGTCAGGAATCGCTTCCTTGCTTGGGCAGCGGGCGATACATGAGTAACGCGTCGCTTCTTCTTGACGTGCTTCCTTACGATTTCAATACGCGCGGACGCAAACTTGCGCAGGCGCTTGCCGATGCTGGGCCCGTCGCTTACCTCGGACTCTCCTCCGCCGGCCGCCTCGGACTGGCCGTCGCAGCCGGCGAATCGAAGCATGGAGCGATAGCCGTGCGCCACGTCAAAACGCGGCGCATCTGGGAGCGGCGGACGCTCCTCGCGTCGATCTACAACCTGGTGCTCGCCTATGCGATATCCGGCGTTCGACTCGCGTGGCGCACGCTGGCGACTCCTGCTGCCCTCGTGGTCGTGGGTAATCCGGCGCTGTTGCCTCTTGCCTGGCTGCACAAGAGGAAACACGGATCACGGATCCAATTTGATGCTCGGGAGCGGCCAGGCGGGATCCGGACGGCCGGCTCACTCGCAACGTGGGTTTCGCGCATTGAACCGTGGATGTTCCGGGCGATGGCACCAGCTGTCGACCTCGTCACAACGGTGTGCAACACACACGCCGCCGAGTACGCGGCGTTCGGCTTCCGCCATGTGGTGGTCGTCAGAAACGTGCCCGCGCTGGCGCCGCGTCGCAGCAGGTCGCAGATCGGCCTACCCCTGCGGTTTGCATACGTGGGCTCCCTGTACTCAGGGCGAGGGCTCGAGAGTCTGCTCCGCGCAGTCGCGCAGGCCAACGCGCAGCGAATGATCTGTCGACTCGACGTCACCGGGTTTGCAAGCGACGGCTACCTTGGCGAGTTGAAGTCCTTGGTCACTTCCCTTCGCGTCGAGAACGCAGTGGCGTTCCGCGGCCCGTGCTCTCAGAGCGAGGTCTTTGCGCGATATTTCGAGGCCGACGTTGCCTGTGTCCTCTACGAAGCCGTCGACGCGGCCAACAACTCCTTGCCCAACAAGTTGTTCGAAAGCATGGCCGCGGGGTGCGCGGTTCTTGCTACGAACCTGCCGGAGACAGCAGAAGTCGTTCGGACTGCGCGCGCGGGGCTGGCCGTCGATGCGTCGCCGGACAGCTTGGCCGCGGCAATCCGTGCCCTGGCCTCGGATCTCACGCAAACCGCAATGTTTGGCCGCAACGCGCGCACGGCCCATGAAGTCGAGCTCAATTGGGAGCTTGAGGAGGCGGCCTACCGAGAGGCCGTGGACGCGCTCCGCCCATAGCACGTCGGTCGCCCGTGACCGTTGCGCGACTACAGGAGGCACGACATGTGCGGCATCGCCGGCGTTGCCTCGTGCGACAGAGACATCCAGATCCACGAAGACGCAATCATCGCGTCCCTTCATAACCGCGGACCCGACGACCACGACGTCACCCGCTGGAGCGGTGCAGGTGCCGGGGGCCTGCTTGCGCATACGCGGTTGGCGATCGTCGACCTGACGACTGACGGGCGTCAGCCTGTTTGGAGCAACGATGGTCGCTTCGCGATGGTCTACAACGGCGAGATCTACAACCACCGCTCGCTGCGCTCGCTCTGCGAGCGCCGGGGCCATCACTTCCGCAGCCAGATGGACGGCGAGGTCATCGTCCATCTGTGGCGGGACGAGGGCGCCCGGTGCCTCGACCGTCTCAATGGCATTTTTGCCGTCGCCGTGGCCGACACCGAGACTGGCGAACTGTTCCTGGCGCGCGACCCGCTGGGCGTAAAGCCGATCTTCTACTCCGCGACAGCCGAGTCGTGCTGGTTCGGATCCGAGCCCGCAACACTGGCCGCGTTGGGCGCGCCCTCTTCAGGTCATGACACGGTCGCACTCGCTCAGTTCCTGACGTTCCTGTGGATCCCAGATCCTGCCTCTCCCGAGCGGGGCATCAGCGCGGTCAAGCCCGGCCACGTCGTGCACTGGCGCGCAGGTGACGCGATTGCTGAGCTCGCGTACTGCCGACCACTGTTCCCCGCGCCCGTTGATCGTGTCGTGTCGGCGCACACCGCACACGACACTCGCGAGCGGCTGCGGCACGCATGCGAGCGACAGTTGCTCGGAGACGTTCCGGTCGGCCTGATGGCGTCGGGCGGGATCGACAGCAGCCTGCTCTGGTGGGGCGGGCGAGAGGGTCTCGCGCGCGCGTTCACCATCGAGTGGCCGCAGGGCGCGTCTGACGAGCAGCTCGACGAGGACGCGGCGGCTGTCCGCGTCCTGGAGCACGGGTTGGGAACGCCGGTGGACTATCTCCCGGGCGCGGATGCTCCGGCGGTCACGCTGCCCAGGTCCGGGGATCTGTTTGCGGATCCGGCGTACGAGCTCGCGCGATTCATCTCACAGCAAGCAAGCCGCTCGGGGTACAAGGTGCTCTGGTGTGGTCAAGGCGCAGATGAGCTGTTCGGCGGTTATCGCCGGCATCGCGCCATGCGGCTCCTGTCTCGGTCGGGATGGCGCGCCGCTGCGCGGTTCGGAGCCGCGGTTTCGCGTGGCACGCGCACCGGTCTTCGCGGCGAGTACGCCGCTCGTTTCATTCGGGCAGCTGCTGCACGCGATGAGTTCTCTCGCTACCTGCAGCTGTGTACCTACAGCACGGCGGAGGACCGCGCGCGGGTGCTGGACTGCGAGACGCGAGAGGTTGCGGACGACGTGGTGTGGGCGCGGCATCGCGACGTGTTCGAGCAGCTGCCGCAGGACGTGTCGCCGTATCGCCGCGCACTCGCACTGGACCTAAACGTCTACCTGCCCGGACTCGGCCTCGCCTACATGGACCGCGCCGGGATGGAGTTCGGCGTCGAGGTCCGCGTGCCATGGCTGGACCTTGATCTCGTGCGATGGTCGCTGTCGCTGCCCGACCGCGCTTTGTCAACGGACGGTGGGAAGGGACCACCGCGGAACCTCGCGCGCGAGGTGCTGCCCCCCACGATCTCCTCGCGTGCGAAGCGCGGCTTCGCGGCGCCGACGTCGCAGCTCCGGCAAACGTCCGCAGCCGGCGAGCTGGGCTTTCGCCAGGGTACGTACTTCGCGCGGGCAGCCGGCATGGTGCGCGAACTGCTAGGCACGGAAAAGCGCGGGTAGCACAAGCACATGAGTGAGGAGCAGAAGCGCGCGGTCGCGGAGTTCTGGGAGCAGGAGGCGTGCGGCGAGCGGTACGGCAGCGAGCAGGACCGGATCAGGTACGAACTCGAGCCGGAGATCGTCACGTTCGCCGACTTCCCCTCGGCTCGCGGTCAGGAGATGCTCGAGA
>JBHELW010000296.1:0-1266 GCA_046262915.1 Mycobacteriales bacterium
GAGCGCCTCGCCGTAGCTGCCGGCCCGCTCGCAGATGACGGCGGACCGCAACCGCAGGCGCGCCAGCGCGACCGCGTCGTCGCGTACCCGGCGTCGCGCCTCCCGGAACGCCACGCCGGCCTTGGCGAACTCGCCGAGGTGGTAGTGCGTCAGTCCAAGGGACTCGTACACCGCGGCAACCTCGCGGGGGGAGACGTCAGAGAGCTGTCGCGCGGCGTCGACCGCGCGGCGGTAGAACTCGGCGGCCTCCGTGTTGGCGTAGCGGGCGGCCGCGCGGTCGCCCGCCATGCGGGAGAAGCGCCACGCCTCGGCGTAACGGCCCGCGCAGAAGTAGTGCAACGAGAGCAGCTCGGCCTGCGTCTCGACTTCGTCGCGGGCGGCGGCGGCGAGCGACTCGGCGACCCGCGCGTGGAGCGCCTGGCGGCGACGGTACGACAACCCCTCGTATGCGGTGTCGCGCATCAGCACGTGCTGGAAGCGCAGCACCCCGGGGCCGTCCGGCGTGACGAAACGTGACAGGCGAGCCCAGCCGCCCCGGCCAAGCCGACCGCTTTCCGCGCCGAGCATTGCCTCCGCCGCGGTGCGCTCGAAGCGAAGCCCGAGAACAGCCGCGGCGCGCAGTTGGCTGCGCTCGGCTGGAGCCAACCGGTCGATCTGTGCGGCGATCATGCCCTCGACGGAGTCGGGCAGTCCGTCTGCGGTGCCTGTCTGCTGCGTCGCGGCGACGAGCTCGCGCAGGAACAGCGGGTTGCCTTCGGCGCGTGCCGCGAGGGTGACTAGCTCGTGTGGCGGCAGCGGGAGGTCCGCGGTCGCGGCATCGAGCATCTTGTTTACGGCGGCGTTGTCGAGCGGCGTGACGGGCAGCCGTACGACCGGGGCGATCTCGGAGTGCGACCACTCGTCACCGGCCTCGTGACGAGTCGCAAGGACGACCCACGCGCGTGCGGCGAGGTCGGTCACGAGTCGGCGGAGCAACTCGCCAGACTCGTCGTCGAGCAGGTGCACGTCGTCGAACACGAGCAGGGTCGCGCCGGGCAGCAACGCGGCGAGCACATCGGCAACGACTTGCTGCAGGCGACTACGCCGGAACTGGCCGTCCAGGGCGTCGACTTCCGGCGTCGACGGCAACTCGACGTCGAACACGGCACCGACCAGAGGCAGCCAGGGCGCCATCTCCGGCGCGAGCTTCGCGACCCGCGCTACGACCTCGCGAGCAACCGCGGCGCGGTCCGTCGCGTCACGCGCATCGACGACACCAGCGAGCAT
>JBHELW010000297.1:0-1289 GCA_046262915.1 Mycobacteriales bacterium
CGCGTGACGGCGGTGACTGTGCCGATCGCGAGCATCACGACGATCGCCGCGCCGAGGAGGGCCACGACCCGACGCAGTGCCACTGACGGCTCCTCCGGTCCGGCGCGAATGGTCCGCTCCATCATCGCGCACTTCGCGGTAGGTCACACTTAACGCATGCCGCAGTTCATCTACACGATGCAGAAGGTGCGCAAGGCGCACGGCGACAAGGTGATCCTCGACGACGTCACGCTGGCCTTCCTGCCGGGCGCGAAGATCGGCGTCGTCGGTCCTAACGGCGCCGGTAAGTCGAGTGTCCTGCGCATCATGGCGGGGCTCGACCAGCCCTCGAACGGCGAGGCGCGGCTGACGCCGGGTTACTCCGTCGGCCTGCTCGCGCAGGAGCCCGCGCTCGACGAGACGACGGACGTGCGCGGCAACGTCGAGCAGGCGGTCGTCGCGACGCGGGCCAAGCTGAAGCGCTACGACGAGATCAGTGAGGCGCTCGGCAGCGCCGACGCCGACGAGATGGAGCGGCTGCTCGAGGAGATGGGCAAGCTCCAAGAGGAACTCGACCACGCCGGCGCCTGGGACCTCGACGCCCAGCTCGACCTCGCGATGGACGCGTTGCGGCTGCCACCCAGCGATGCGGACGTGACCGTGCTATCCGGTGGTGAACGGCGTCGCGTCGCGCTCTGCAAGCTGCTGCTGCAGCAGCCGGACCTACTGCTGCTCGACGAGCCGACCAACCATCTCGACGCCGAGAGCGTGCTGTGGCTCGAGCAGCACCTCGCGAAGTACCCCGGCACGGTCCTCGCCGTCACTCACGACCGCTACTTCATGGACAACGTCGCCGGCTGGATCCTCGAGCTCGACCGCGGCCGCGCGTATCCATACGAGGGCAACTACACGACGTATCTCGAAGCGAAGTCGACCCGGCTCAAGGTCGAGGGGCAAAAGGACGCGAAGCGCAAGAAGGAGCTGGAGCGCGAGCTGGAGTGGGTGCGGAGCAACCCGAAGGCGCGGCAGGCGAAGAGCAAGGCACGGCTGCAGCGCTACGAGGAGCTCGCGGCGGAGGCGGAGCGCAGCGGCCCGCGCGACTACGACGCGATCCAGATCCCGCCCGGGCCGCGACTCGGCTCGACAGTGATCGAGGCGCAGAAGCTCGCGAAGAGCTTCGGCGACCGCCCGCTCATGGACGACGTGTCCTTCTCGCTGCCGCCGGGCGGCATCGTCGGCATCATCGGGCCCAACGGCGTCGGCAAGACGACGCTGTTCAAGATGGTGATCGGCGACGAGAAGCCCGACGG
>JBHELW010000298.1:0-1483 GCA_046262915.1 Mycobacteriales bacterium
GCGACGTCGTCGGAGTCGTGCAGCGCGGGTAGTGCGGCGTCGACGATGTCGATCACTCGCCGGCACACCGACTCGGCCTGGTCGCGCTCGCAGACGAGGACGAAGTCGTCGCCGCCGATGTGGCCGATGAAGCACGCGGGGCCGGCGACCTCGGCCGCGGCCTGACGCAGCGCAGCGGCGACCGCGCTGATGACCTCGTCGCCGCGCAGGAACCCGTAGCAGTCGTTGAACGCCTTGAAATGGTCGAGGTCGAGATGGCATACGGCGAAGGCGCGCTCGGTGGCGACGCGCGCCGCTATCTCGGCGTCGATCCGGTGGTTGCCCGGCAGCCCGGTGAGCGGCGAGACGGCGCGCATCTCGGCATTGCGCCGCAGGGTCGTGCGCACGCGCGCGGTGAGCTCGACGGTGTCGAACGGTTTGCTGATGTAGTCGTCGGCACCGACCGTCAGCCCGACGACCTTGTCCGCCGGCAGCGTCTTCGCGGTGACCATGATGATCGGCAGGTTCGCCGTTCGCGGGTTGGCGCGTAGCCGCCGGCACAGCTCCATGCCGTCGACCTTCGGCATCATGACGTCGACGAGGACCAGGTCCGGGAGCGGGCCGTTCATCACGCGCAGCGCTTCCTCGCCGTCGCCCGCGACGCGCACTTCGAAGCCGTCGAGCTCGAGGTTGATCTGCATGAACTCCGTGATGTCGGGATCGTCGTCGACGATGAGCACGCTGGTCACGTCAGCCGACCTGCGTTGTGGCGGCGCTCGCGCGGGCCGCGGCCGCCTTGATCGCACGCGCCGCGGCGACCGGGTCCGCAGCTGCGAAGACGGCCGAGCCCGCCACGAAGACGTCTGCGCCCGCCTCGGCACATTCCTCGACCGTGGTCTCATCAACGCCACCGTCGACCTCTAACCAGAGGTCAAGACCGCGTGCGTCGAGCTCGCGGCGGACGGCCGCGATCTTCGGCACGACGTCGCGACGGAACTCCTGGCCGCCGAACCCGGGCTCGACAGTCATGACGAGCACCATGTCGAAATCGGGAAGCAGCTCGGCGTAGGGCTCGAGCGGAGTGGCGGGCTTGAGTGCAAGACCCACGCGCGAGCCGGCGGCGCGCACGTCGCGGGCGACCGCCACCGGGTCAGCAGCGGCCTCGACGTGAAAGGTGACGATCTCGGCGCCGATCTCGGCGTAGCGCCGGGCCCAGCGCAAGGGGTCCTCGATCATCAGATGGACGTCGAACGGCAGCGACGTTGCCGCCCGCAGGTGCTCGACGACGACCGGGCCAATCGTGAGGTTGGGCACGAAGTGGTTGTCCATGACGTCGATGTGCACGAGGTCGGCAACGTCCGACACCCGGGCGACCTCGTCGGCGAGCCGGGCGAAGTCGGCCGCGAGGATGCTCGGCGCCAGCCGGACCGTCACGCGCGCATGCCTCCCCGGGGCGCTCGACCGGCCGGAGTCTAAGCGGCGCGCGGGCGCCGCCGGAGCAGCG
>JBHELW010000299.1:0-7213 GCA_046262915.1 Mycobacteriales bacterium
TGTTGTGCCAGCCCGGAGGCTGGCTGCGGCGAATATAGACGCCGGTTTCTGGGCCGTACTAGACCTTTGGGCTTACGCCCTCGAGCCTTTGTCCGATTCCCAGCCGTTTCGCCCGCATTTCGTTGCGGCCCGACCCGACACAACCCCCCGGCGGGGTGTTCTGTTGTAGTCCGTAACGACTACGAGTTCGACCTGGTTACGCCCTGGCTTGAGCGAATTTACGGGGCAATGCCCCGCAGAGCGGACAAATCCGGCTGTCTAAATGTGGTGTCGCGGTTACGGAGCGCGACCGAGCTGGGCTAGCGGGGACCATAAAAAAGACCGTCCGAGAGTATTCCGGACGGCCTTTTTTTCGAATGACTGGTCAATCCCCACCGGGTGGGCTCAGCCGGGTGGGCGTGGGCAGCCGGCGTAGCAAATCCTCGATTGGCGACCGCACCGGACCGGGAGCAATGGTCGGGATCACCGTCGGCGACCCGGAGGGGTCGGGTGACGGCGTGTCCGAGCCACTCGGCGTCGGCTCCGGCGATGGCGATTCGCTGGGCCCCGGCGACGGCTGGCTCGACTCGCTCGGCGCGGGCGACGGCTCGCCGTCTGGCGACGGCGACGGGCAGTTGCACGGCGTCGGGCCGAGGGAGTCCGACGGCGAGGGTGACGGCTGCGGCGTCGGTGAGGGCGACGTCGGAGACTGCGTTGGCGCGGGGGCGCAGTTGATCGTGCAGACGCCGCTTACGAGCAGCGCATCGGCGCGCTCCGCGACGCGATCGACCAGTTCGAGCGAGACGACCGCGCGGGGGTGCGTGAGCGTCGGCAGCACCGGCAGCACCGACACGAGCTCGGTGTGCTGACGCTCCGCGAACGAGGCGACGACCTTCAAGGTCTCGGGGTTGCGTGTCCGCAGGTAGGCGGTGGTGAGGAGCTTTGTGCCCTTCTGGGTCGATTCGTCCATTGCCGCGAGAGCCTTCGCGACCCGGGTCGACCTGTTCCCGCCCAGCGCGAATCCCGCAGCTGCTGGCTGCTGCGGGGCCAACGCGAACGTCTCCGGGCCGGTGTTGCCGACGAGCTTCTTGACCTCATCGAGCCGGGTCTCGGCATGCTGCAGGTAGCGCGTGCCGCGGTGGACGTCGTCGCGCGCGACCACCAGCTGCGCCGCCTCGGCGGTCTTCTTCACGCCGTAGAACGGGTCGCCCGGCACCGAGCGGCTGCCCGCCGTGGCGACGCCGGTGATGCCGATGACCGCTGCCATGCCGGCCGAGGCGGCTGCGATGCTCCGCTGCACGCGCCAGCTGCCCACCCAGGCCTGCACGCGCTGCGCGAACGGCACTTCCGGTACGGGGACGGTTGCCGGGGACACCGTGGCTACCGCGACGAGGCGGGACCGGAGCGCATCGCGGAACTCGGGCTGGGGACCGACGGGCAGCGCCTGCAGCTGCCGGGCGATCGCGAGCATGGGTGCAACCGCGTCGGTGGGCCCGCCCACTCGCCCTTCGAGGGCGGCGGCGAACTCCTCCGCGCGGCGTGCGGAACGACGGCGCATCACAGTGATGACTCCTTCACCGACGCCAACGAGCCGCGGGCGATCGACGTTACGGCTGGATTCGGATATTTCCGGCAGCAAATCCGGACCTGTGGCGCCGTCACGGGGCGTAGTCCTTCGGTAGGACGCGCTCCAGCGCCCGCGTGGCCCGGTATTGCAGCGCCTTGATGGCGCCCTCGGTCTTGCCCATCGCGAGCGCCGTCTCGGTGACCGACAGGCCCTGCAGGAAGCGCAGGACGATGCACTCCTGCTGCTCGCTGTTCAGGCCCTTGACTGCCTCCAGCAGCGCGACGTTGGTGAGAGAGTCAATGACCTCGCCTTCGGGACCCGGCAGCGCGCGGTCGGCGTCGAGCATGTCCGCCGTCGTGACCTCGAGCCGGAACCGACCGGACTTGTAGTGGTCGGCGATGAGGTTGCGCGCGATCGTGATCAGCCAGGCCGCGAAGTCGCGGCCCTGCCAGGTGAACGACGTGATACGCCGCAAGGCCCGCAGGAACGTCTCGCTGACCAGGTCCTCGGCGAGCGCACGCGCGCCGACCCGGTAGTAGACGTACCGGTAGACGACGTCGACGTAGCGGTCGTAGAGCTCGCCGAACGCCGCGGCATCGCCGCCCTGCGCGCGGGCCACCAGGGCTACCGCCGGGTCGTCCGCGGCGCCGCCCCGGGGCTCGGGCGCGTGCTGCTCTACGGCGGGAAGGGTCAGGTCGGTCACGTCAGCGCGCCCGGATCAGCAGCACGGTCGATGCCAACACGATCGCCACCAGCAGCACCACGAGCGTGATCGCGGTGAGGCTGCGCATGCCCGTCCCTAACGTCGGCTGGCCGCGGCGGTCGGTCACCCGGCGGGGTGCGGAGACCGAAGGCATGTTACGGCGGGAGGCGGGCCCGGCGTGGGTACGCTCAGCACGTGCCTGGGGGTGGCAGAGCTGCTGCTCCGCAGGACACCGAGACTCGTCGTCGGCGACGCTTTCCCTGGGTTCGCTGGACTCTCGCCGGTGTCCTCGTGGCGGTCTCGTCGTTCACGGTCGGCCTCGTGTCCGAGCCGGTGACGTTCACCGAGCCGGCGCCGCCGAAGGCCGCACTGCTCTACGACATGTCGGGTCGCTACTTCGCGACGATTCGCTCGCCCGAGGTGCGCGAGACGGTCCCCAGCGGTGACATCCCGCAGGTCATGCGCAACGCGATCGTCGCGGCGGAGGACGAGCGTTTCCTCGAGCACGGCGGCGTGGACCCGCTCGCTGTCGTCCGCGCTGCCTACCGCGACATCTTCAACAACTCGCGGCAGGGCGGGTCAACGATCACGCAGCAATACGTCAAGAACGTCTACGTCGGGCGCGACCGCACGTTGATGCGCAAGCTACGCGAGGCGGGTCTCGCGGTGAAGCTCGAGCAGCAGCTGAGCAAGGACGAGATCCTCACCCGCTACCTCAATGGCCTCTACCTCGGTAATGGCACCTACGGCGTGCAGGCGGCCAGCAAGTACTACTTCGGCTTCCCGGTAACCGACGTCCGCTTCTCGCTCAGCCAGGCGACGCTGCTCGCGGGGATCGCGCCGGCCCCGTCATCGTGGAACCCGGTCCGCAACTTCGCGAAGGCCAAGGAGCGCCAGCTCTACACGCTCAACCGGATGGTCGCGCTCGGCCTCATCACGCCCGGCGAGGCCTCGCGCGCCTTTCGCCAGCCGTCGTCGCGCAAGCAGATCGTCGAACGCACGGTGGCCGACCCGCCGACCGAGGCGCCGGAGTTCGCCGGGATGGCCGCCGCCGCGCTGAAGCGCACGCCGGAGCAGGGCGGCGTCGGCGAGGACGAGCTCTTCCGCGGTGGCCTGCGCGTGAAGACGACTCTCGACCTGTTGCTGCAGAAGGCGACCCGAGCGGCGATCCGTGAGGTGCTCGACGAGCCCGACGACCCCGATGTCGCTGTCGTGGCGCTCGACCCGCGCAGTGGCGAGCTGCGCGCGATCGTGTCGAAGAACTACCGCCGGGCGGGCTTCAACCTCGCGACCCAGGCGAAGCGCTCGACCGGGTCGGCCATCAAGCCGTTCACGTTGCTGGCGGCACTCGAGGCGGGAAAGTCGGTCGACGACGTCTACTACGGGCCGCCCTGCCTGCGCGTGACGGCGAAGTACAACCCATGCAACGCGGAGAAGTCCGAGCGCGGCTTCTTCACCTTGCGCAAGGCGATGGAGCAGTCGGTCAACACCGTCTACATGAAGCTCGCGCTCGACATCACCCGCGAACGCATCAAGCGCGTCGCGGTCGCCGCCGGACTGGCACCGCCGGAGAACTTCCACCCGGCGTTCCCGTCGATGGCGCTCGGCGTCGAGGTGACGCCGCTGTCACTCGCCCGCGGGTACGCGACCATCGCCAACCACGGTGTCCGCAACGACGTCCGTCTGCTGCGCGAGATACGGGCGACGGACGACACCGGATCGACCTTCACCGGCGACCTGACGACGACGCAACCGCCCCCGCCGAAGCCGGTGCGCGTCGTACCGCAGCGCATCGCCGACGAGGTGGCCGATGTGCTTCGCGGGGTGGTCGAGCGCGGCACCGGCCGCGCGGCGCGGCAGGACTTTCCGGTGTTTGGCAAGACCGGGACGACCAACGACTACACCAATGCGTGGTTCATCGGCTGCACTGAGGCGCGCGACCTGTGCATCGCGACCTGGATGGGGTATCGCCGCGGTGACGTGTCGATGCGGGGCGTGCACGGCGTGCGCGCTGTCTACGGCGGCACGTTCCCGGCACAGATCTTCTCGGCGATCTGGCGCCACTACGACGCGCTGAAGGCGGCCGAGCGAGCGGCGCTCACGGGCGTTCCGGTGCCGACCCGCTCACCGACACCGCGGCGTACGCGCAGCCCGCGTCCGCGTCGTGCGTCGTTGTCACCGACGCCATCCGAGCAGCCCTCGCCGACGCCAAGCGTTGAGCCGTCGCAAACCGACATCAACCCGTTCCCGCAGCCGAGCGAGAGCGAGACCAGCCCGGGGCCGCTGCGCGCCCCGCCGTAGCGGTCGGCGCGACTCAACTCAGCTCAGTCGGAAACTGCGTGCATGGCGGCGACATAAGAGACCGCCTGCGGCAAAAGGCCCGCTCGGGCCGAGCGGCGCAGCGCGGTGGCGCGGGCCACCCGGGAGCGCAGCGTGGGAGCGGCGGCCACTGGCTTGCGGTGGACCACCGCAGCCGCGCGTTGCGGGGCGCGGGTGGTCGTCCGGACCGGGGCCGAGCGGGTCGGCGCCGCGCTCACCGCACGCCGCGCCGGGAGGCGGAACACCTGGGTGACGTAGAGCGTGCCGTTCTTACCGGTCGCGGTGCCGACGCCGATCTCGGTGAAGTCGCGGTCGAGGATGTTGGCGCGGTGCGGCGCTGAGTTCATGAACGCGGCGTGGATCGAGGCCACGTCGCCGCCCATCCCGACGTTCTCGCCGACCATGGACCAGCCCGAGACCTCGCTGGCGAGACGCGGGTTGTGCCAGATCGAGCCGCGCGCAGCCATCTCGGCGGAGTGGCGTCGGGCGACCGCAACGAGGTCGGACGCGACGCGGTAGCGAACCCGACCGGCCGCGGCGCGGGCGCTGTTGGCCCGCGAGACGAAGTCGTACTCGCCCGGGCCGGCGAGGGCCGCACTGGCGGTTCCGAGAACGGTCGCGACGCTGAGTGCGGCGACCACGAGAGCGAAGCTGCGGCGGAGCATCTCGCGCACCCCTTCGGCGGGCTGGCGAACTGCTCGAGAGCAGTCCCATGCCTTTGCGGCCCGTGCTCGCGCACGGTGTGCCTTTGTCGAGGCGCGGTTGTCGCCCCGGCGCTATTTCCTTACGGCGGAAGCATCGGCGCGCTGTCCGATTGGCTTGAGCCCCGCGGCGGTGACTGCTTGCAACTGTGCAACACTCGTCGCGCGATGAACCTGGCCGACCTCGTCCGCGACGCAGCGGCCCGTGCCGCCGACAAGCCCGCCCTGCTGCACGCCGGGCGCCGTCTCACCTGGGGCGAGCTCGACCGTGCCGTGGACGGCGCGGCGGCTGGGCTGCAGGGGCTCGGGTTGACGCCCGGAGACCGCGTCGCGCTCGTGCTCACGAACACCCCGGACTTCCCTGTCGTCTACTTCGGTGCGCTGCGCGCCGGCCTCGTCGCGGTGCCGGTCAACACGACCTACACCGCGCCCGAGGTTGACCACGTCCTCTCCGACTCGGGGGCCCGAGCCGTCATCGGGCACGCGGCCGCGACCAGCGTCCTGGACGGCTTGCGCGCGCGGGTGCCCGCAGTCGAGCACGTCGTCCAGGCCGGTTCGCGGACGGCGGCCGGGGTCGTGCCGCTCGACGCGCTGCTCCAGGCGGCGCCGGCCGCACCCGTTGCGGCTCCGGGCGATGAGTCGCTGGCCGCGCTGATCTATACGTCCGGGACGTCCGGCCGGCCGCGCGGGGCGATGCTCAGCCATCGCGCGCTGCTGGCGAACCTCGACCAGTGCAGCCAGATCGACCCTCCGGTCGTCGCGGACGACGACGTCGTGCTGCTGGTCCTGCCGCTCTTCCACATCTATGGGCTCAACGCGGGCCTGGGCATGGTCGCGAAGCATGCGGCGACCGGAGTGCTCGCCGAGCGCTTCGACCCGGTCGAGACACTCGAGCTGATGAAGCGTGAGCACGTCAGCAACGTCATCGGCGCGCCGCCGATGTACGTCGCGTGGTCGATGCTGCCCGACGTCGAGGATGCGTTCACGTCGGTGCGGCTCGCCGTATCGGGCGCGGCGCCGCTGCCGGCGGAAGTGCTGGCGCGGGTGCGCGACGCGACCGGCCGGCACGTGTTCGAGGGCTACGGGCTCACCGAGACGGCGCCGGTCCTGACGACGACACTGATGAGCGAGGCGGCGAAGCCCGACTCGATCGGCCGGCCCATCCCGGGGGTAGAGCTCAAGCTGCTCGACGAGTCCGGCGACGAGACCGACGACGACGACCCCGGCGAGATCGTGGTCCGCGGCGCCAACCTGTTCTCGGGCTACTGGCCCGACGGCGTCGGCGGCCCGGACCCCGACGGCTGGTGGCACACCGGCGACGTCGCGTTCGCCGACGACGACGGCGACCTTCATCTCGTCGACCGCCGCCGCGAGCTGATCCTCGTCAGCGGGTTCAACGTCTACCCCCGCGAGGTCGAGGACGTCCTCCTCCGTCACCCCGGTGTTGCGGAGGTCGCGGTCATCGGAATCGCGCATCCCTACACAGGTGAGTCGGTCAAGGCGTTCGTCGTGCCGAGCGATGGTGCACAGCTCACGACCGATGAGCTCATCGCGCACGCGGCACAGTCGCTGGCACGCTTCAAGTGCCCGACCGCCATCGAATTCGTCACCGAGCTGCCGCACTCGGCAACGGGCAAGGTGTCGAAGGGACGCATGCGCGAGGCGGCCGGGCAAGCGGAGCGCTGACGTGCGCTCCGAGGCGGTTGTTCCGTTGCTCGCAACCGTGGTCGCGTTCGAGTTCGCGCTGGCGCTCGGGCGCCGCTGGCGGGTCGCCCGCCGCCCGTACCTCCGCTCCTGGGCGCTGTCCCTCGGCTTCTTCGCCGCCGGCTGCGCGTCCCTGTGGTACGGCGTCGCGTTCGGCTGGAGCGGGCCGTCGTTTCGCGCCTACTACATCTGTGGCGCGCTGCTGTCGGTGCCGTGGCTCGCCATGGGCGAGCTCGAGCT
>JBHELW010000300.1:0-2662 GCA_046262915.1 Mycobacteriales bacterium
CGCAACGACGTTCGTCGAGGCCGTCGACCACGCGATCCGCTACCGCGAACCGCTGGTGTCTCTCGTGCGCAGCGGCGGTGTGCGGCTCCAGGAAGGCGTCGCCGCGCTCGCCGGGATGGTTCGCATCCAGCTGGCACTGCAGCGGCTCGCGGCGGCGCGGCTGCCGCACGTAGCGATCGCCGACCGGCCGACGACCGGCGGCGTCCTCGTCAGCGTCATCACTCGCGCTGACCTCCGCGCGGCGGTCGCGGGCGCGACCGTCGGATTCGCTGGACCGCGCGTCAGCGCGGCGCTGTCCGGCGTAGAGCTGCCCGCGGGCAGCCACACGGCGGAGGCTGCGTACGCGCACGGGCTGGTCGACGCGCTGCTCGAGCCCGACGACGTGCGCGACTGGCTGACGCGGGCGCTGGCCGCCGTCGCCACCCGCGCGACCGAGCCCGCTGCCGAACCCACTCCGACCGAGCCCGCGCCGCTGCCGCCGCCGGCGGCCGCGCAACGGTCAAGCAGCGCTACCGGCGGCGCGCAACACGTGGCCCGGGTGCGCGCGGCGGCCCGGCCGGCCGCCGGCGACGTGGTACGCGCCCTCGTCAGTGACGGCGTGGCCCTCCGCGCGGTGGCCGACGAGACGGTCGTCGCGGTCGTCGGTCACCTGGCGAATGGTGAGCCGGTCGTGGCGGTCGCCGTGGCCGCCGAGCGCGGCGGACACCCCGCACCGGCGGGGTACCGGCTGCTGACCCGCGCGGCACGCCTCGCGAGCGCGCTCGACCGCACGTTGGTCACCATCGTCGACACCCCCGGCGCCGACCCGGGCGCGGGGGCCGAGCGAAACGGCATCGCAACGGCGATCGGCGACGCCATCGACGCGATGCTGACCTGCCGCGCACCGACGGTCGCGCTTCTTGTCGGCGACGGCGGCTCTGGCGGCGCCCTCGCCGCGACGGTTGCCGACTGGGTAGCCGTCGCACCGACCGCCTACTTCGCGGCGCTGGCCCCGGACGGGGCCGCGGTTGCCCTGCGTCTCACCGCCGACGAGGCGGCAGACCGCATGCGTCTCACACCCGACGACCTGATCGCGTCGGGCTTCGCCGATGGCGCCGTACCGGACGCCGGAGACCCGGATTTCGACGCCGTGGTCGGTGCCGTGGTGGCGGGCATGCGCGCGGAGGATGAGACGGCGCGGCTCGAGCGGCGCGCCGCGCGCTGGTCGGCGCCGGTGCCGCGAACGTTGTCGTGAGCAAGGCAAGTGGGCACGACCGCGACGCGGACGTGCCGCTAGTGCCGGTGGGGGGCGGCGTCCCCGTCGACGCAACCGGCCGGCGCTACGGCTACCTGCCGCGCCGCGCCGCACGCCGCAAGATCGTCATCCGCGCTGAGCTCGGCAGCCCGTGGGTCATCGCGGCGGCGAGCGGCGCGGTGCTCATCGCGGTCGTGGCCGCGGTGTTCCTGGGATCTCGGCCGACTCGCCCGGGCCCGCCCTTCGCCGACGTCGGACCGCTCGCTGCCTACGTGACCGAGTCCGTCGCAACCACCACCGATGGCTCGGCATGGATCGACCGCCGCGACGGGCTGCGCGCCTGGTCCACGCAGACGACCGACGGCGCGCCCGTGGGCTTCTGCCCCGCCGACGGCGGGTGGTCCACCCGTGGTGGCACGCGTTACGACCGAGGCGGTCGACTGGCCGGTGCGGCTGGCCCGCGGATGCTGCGCTTGCCGGCCCGCGCGGCACGAAACCACGTCTACGTCGACACCGACCATCCCGCGCCCGTCACGGGGTCAGCACCCCAGCTCGACGTGTGTCCGCGCGTGACGTTCCCCGACAAACCGGGCTGACCGCGTCCACTAATCGTGCCCCGTTACGCGAACTAGCCCGCGTCTGGCGCTACCGTGGCGGGGTACTTCCCCCGTGATCAGCAACTCTCGGCGACTGCCTGGAGGGTCGGTGCGGGACGCGGCGGGTGTAGCCCGGGCCGGTGCGGTGCGAGCAGCGCGCGCGCTGCTCTCCCCCACCGGCCTCCGCGGGGCGAGTGTCGAGCTCGCGTGGACGACCGCGCACTTCGCGTTCTACCCGCTCGGGTTGCTGCGCGAGAAGGTGCACCATCCCGGCGATCACTACTCGCTGCGCGAACTGGCCCCGTGGCAGCGCGGCCTCGTGATCGGCGACGTCGCCACCGCGGGCACGCCGATCCTGCTGGTGCACGGGTTCGTCGACAACCGTTCGATCTTCACGCTGCTACGCCGGTCGCTGCGCCGCCGCGGCTTCGGCCGCGTCGTCACCATGAACTATCCCGTCTTCACCCACGACATCCCCGGCGCCGCCGCACGGCTCGGCCGCCAGGTCGAGCAACTGTGCGGCGAGACGGGCTACGAACGCATCCACGTCATCGGCCACAGCCTCGGCGGCCTCATCGCGCGCTACTACGTCCAGCGTCTCGGCGGCGACGCGCGCGTGCACACCCTCGCCACCCTCGGGACGCCACACCAGGGGACGCATCTCGCGCGACTGCTCAACACCTCCGTCGTACGCCAGCTGCGGCCCGGCTCGCCGTTGCTCCGTGAGCTGGCCGCGCCGTCCCCGGGCTGTCAGACGCGCGTCGTCGCAATCTGGAGTGACCTCGACCAACTGGTCTTCCCGCAGCGCTTCGCGCGTCTCGAGCATCCCGAT
>JBHELW010000301.1:0-5109 GCA_046262915.1 Mycobacteriales bacterium
ACGAGATCGAGATCGTTCGCGGCGTCGCGGAACATATCGACAACCGAGCCGCCCATGCCGGCGCTCTGCCGTTGCGCTGGGGGAGGCGCAGGCAACTGCGCCGGAGCCGGCGCGGGATTCACCTGACCGTGCGCCTTCAGCGCGCGTTTGTTCATCAGTGCGAGCGCGAACTGCCCGGCACCTGCGGCGGCGATGCTCGTGCCGACGATCCGCCATAGGTGCCGGCCAGGACCGGATCCACTTCGGCGGTGTGGCGGATCCAGTGCGGTTGACGTGACTCGCGATCATTCGGCCGACGGCGACAGCGCCGGACGCGACCCGGCGTGAGCGGCGCGGTCGCCAGACATCGGCTCAGAAGGGAATGTCGTCGTCGGTGTCGGGGCGCTCAAGCGCGGCGAGCGCTGCGGTGTGATAGCGGGTCGTCGCGTTCGCGAGGCGTGATGCGAGCCGGATGAGCCGGTCGGCATGTACCGCCTGGGCGTCGGGTGGATGGAGATGCGACCATTCGCCGATGAGCTCGGGGTGCGCAGCGAGGAGAGCGCGCGTGGACAGCTCGATGAGGTTCTGGAGCGCGGCGAGGATCGCGAGCTCTGGCGCTGCGACGAGCTCATGTGGCGTGGGCGAGTCCGGCGGCGAGCCGGTCCGCGCCCGGCGTCTACGCCGCATCGTCGACGATGCCATGGTCCTTCGCGCGTCGCTTGGCGAGGTAGTCGCGGTAGCTCGGGCCGTCGATGTCGATGCGGATCGAGGTCGCCGCGAGTCGGTCGAGGATCGCCGCGGCTAGGGTGGCGTCGCCCAGGTACTTGCCCCACTCGCCCAGCTTGATATTCGAGGTCAGCGCGGTCGGAGCTTGCTCGTGCCTGCTGTCGAGCAGGTTGAAGAGCATGTGCGCGGCGGTTGGTTCGTCGTCGCGTCGACGCAGCTGGCCGAGCCCTACATCGTCAATCACGAGCCATTCGGCGCGAGCCCATCGCCGGAGGCGCCGCTCGTACGTTTGATCGGCGAGGCCGGCGTAGAGGTCGTCGACGAGGTCGACGCAGCGCGTGTAGCAGACGCGGATCTCGCGCTCGCACGCGCGCAGCGCGAGCGCCTGCAAGATGTGGCTCTTGCCGGTGCCGCTCTTGCCGGTGATCAAGAGGTCGTCGCGGTTGTCGACGAAGCCGAGCGTGGCGAGATTCTCGACGAGCGAGCGGTTGAGGTTCTTTTGAAACGCCCAGTCGAAGGCCTCGAGCGTCTTGCGGACGCGAAGCCCGCAGCCATCGATGCGGCGCTCGACGCGACGCTGCCGCGCGTGACCGGCCGCCTCACCAAACACGCGTTCGAGCAGGACGAGCGCTGCTGGGGTGTGCTCGTGGGCCCACGCGAGGTGAGCGTCGAGGTTGCCGTCGAGATCCTTCAGCCCGAGTCGGTCGAGGTGATCGTGGAGTCGATCGAGGAGCCCGGCGTCTCCGCGCGGCTGCGGCTTGGCTCGTCGTCTGGATCGCACGGGTTTGGGCTTGGGCATGCGGATGATTCCTCGGTCGCGGGTCGCGACCAGTTAGGCAGCGCGTCGTACGTCGAGAGATCGCGAGGCTCGGTACGGCTCTGACGCACGATCGCCGCGAGCTTTTTCTCGGTTGCCTCGGCGACATACTCGTCGAGCCGGCGCGGCGCCGCGCGCGCGATCAAGATCCGCTCGACCGCGTGATACTCGAAGGCACCGTACTGGCGCGCGTGGTTCATCGCGGCGAGCACGTCGCCGGTCTGGTAGCGTTCGCGGAAGCACAAGATCTGTCGTGCGTGATAGCCGGCCGAGCGGGGTTGTGCGCGCTCGAGCGCGGCAAGGAAGTCGCCGGCGCCGTCGCCGAGGTCGCGGTAGGCGGCGCGCAGCTGATCGAGCCCGGGACCACGACCGGGCCTGGGCCGGTGGCCCGGCGCCACGACGAGCTCGCCACCGCCCCGCCGCCGCAGCTCGTGCCGTGCGACCTGCTTGAGATCTTGCCCGTACACGAAGATCTCGGTCTGCGTGATCCGCACCGGCACGAGCTCGGTGACGTTCTCGACGGGAAGCGAGTATCGGTTGCCCTCCCACGCGACGAAGCCCTCGAGGTCGCACACCCGGTACACGACACGCGCAGTGTCGTAGACGTGGTCGGGTCGCGCGATCAGGTGGGGATGTTCCTCGGCGTGAAGCTCGAGCGGCGTGCGCCGCTGCTTGCGGCGTTGTGGCCGCTCGTCGTCGATGTTCGTCGACCAGCGCGCGAGCTGGGCCTTCAGATCGCCCTCGTCGTGGAAGTCGCGTCCGTTGAAGAAGCTGATCCGTAGCGACCGAAAACTCAGCTCGACGTGCGGCTTGTCGTTTGGGTGATACGGCCGGCAGGCGCGAGGCCGAAACAGGTAGTATGTCGCGAACGCGATGAAGCGCGGGTTGAAGATCGGTTGCTGGCCTTCCCAGCGCAAGACCACGGTCTTCTGGCCGTCGTACTTGCACTCCTCGGCGACGCCATCAATGTGACCGAATGCCTCGACGTGGCCATCGAGCAGCGAGTGAAAATCGGCGCGGTCGTAGAGCCGATAGTACCGACGATGGCTATACGCCAGCGTGTAGCCGAAGACCTGGAGCTTTTTTTGCGTGCCGTTCTTGAAGTCGATCGAGATGCTCGCCCAGTCGCACTCCGCGACCTTGCCGGGCTCGGGCTCCTCGACGGGCGTCGAGACTTCGATCACCGGCTTGGGCCGAAGCGCGCGGACGTACTGCTTGACGATCGTGTACCTGCCCTCGAAGACGAGGTCCTCGCGGCCGCACAGCTCCTCGTAGACGCGCTGCGCGGTGATGTCGGGGAAGCGCGCGAGCAGATTCGCGATGAAGCTCGCATGCTCGTCGAGGACCGACGGTCGCTTCACCGGCGCCGGCGGCAGCGCGCTCGGTGGTGTGTCGCCGCTGCGTGCCGCGTCGTGCGCGCGAAGGATCCGCCGGATCCGGTTTCGCCCGGCACGCAGCGCGCGTCCGATCGCACGATCACTCATACCTTGCCGGTGCAGCATCACGACCTCGTGCGCCAGCTCCTCGGGGCTACGCGACACGCGACACCTCCGTGCTCGCTTCGGTGATCTGGGTAAGCGTTCGGTGCAGCGCGCCGATCACGTCGCGGAGCTCGCCGAGCCGACCGACCAGGAGTTGCTCGACCTCGGCGCCGAGGCTGGCGAGCGGTCGCTCGAGCAGTCGGGCGTGCAGCCGAGCCGCTCGCCACGACACCGCCATGGCATCGGCGACGATCGCCTCGCCCGGCGTCATCGCCGGGCGTCGTACACTCGGCGTCGCCGGCGCGCGCGCGTGTTCGACCTCGGCGAGTAGCGCGGCGCGCACGCGATCATCGGGCGCCGCGTGCAGGCGATCGACCAGAAGGGTCGTCTGGCGCGTCGTCAGCCCGCGGCGCGCGATCAGGTGCGCGACGGCTTCTTGGTTGCCGCGCGGCAACCGCGCCACTTCCCGCGCAGCGGTCGCCGACAGCAGGCCGAGGCGGACGCTCGCCTCGACGCTGGCGACGAGCCCTTCGGCGAGCACCAGTCGACGACACACCCAGCTCTTGTGGTGTCCAAGCAGCTGCGCGATCTGCGGCTGAGTGAGCCGATCGTCGCGATAGAGCGCGCGCACCACCCACGCCTCCTCGAGCGCCGTGAGCTCCTGGCGCGCGTTGCTCTGCCACAGCAACAGCTTCGCGGCAGGACCGCCGACTTCGTGGATTTCGGCACGCAGCGTCGCCCAGCCGAGCTTGCGCGCGCTCACGAGGCGCTTGAATCCGTCGACGATCTCGACCGCACCTGCGTTTCGGCTGCACACCACCGCGACGAGCTGGCCGTCGCGGGATAGCGATTGCTCTACTGCACGCAGTGTCTCCGGTGCTCGCAGCCGCAACGGCGACAGCCGTTCGCCGATCTGCGCGAGCGATAGCGCCGTCACCGTGGGTGGTCTGATCTCGTCGTTCGCTTCGCTCATCTGTTTCCATCGACGACGCCGACCCTGCTGCACCGCGCACACCGCGTCGGTCCTTCGCATCCAGGTGTTGCCGCTGGCTCCACCCTCGCCGCGTTCGTCGAAATCCGAGCCAACTGATGCGTCACTTTCTTTCGGAGCAGTCGGTATCGCAGCTGGCGCATCGCGTGCATCCACCGCCCGTGTCGGCTCTGCTGGTAGCTCCGTCCCGCGATCCGCTGGCGACAGCGGCGCGACCGCCGCGCGCACTCCCGGTCGCAGTACCGCGCTCGCGGCACGTTGCAGCACATCGTGCACAACGCAATCGCTCGGCCGCAGCCGGGCGCCTGACAAACAACGATGTGCAATGTGATCACGGTCCGCGTCGACGCGAGGCTCGACATCCGCGCGGACCTGTGAGACCCAGAATGGGTCGCACCGCGACTTCACGGTCCAGCGGAGCGATCGAGGGCACGGAGGTTCCAGCTCCGTGTCCTCACCTATGTGCGTTGCGTTGACGGTAACCCGCCGCAGGCGCCTGTGACCAACCTGGCAGCCATCGCCGACGAGACCGCGCGTTGGATCCAGCCCACCGCCGTCGACCGGCGGCGGTCAGACGGATCTATGGATCCACTCGCCGCCATGGAGTGGCTCCGGAGCTGACCGCCGCCTATGACCTCGCCATCAGCTGCTCCTGCGTGTCGAACGACGCGGCGCCGGCACGCTTGAGTTGTACGAATCGACGGAAGTACGGAGCCAGCCAACTCGTGAACCGGATCATCGTCGAACCTCCGGCCACTCCACGGCCGCCTCGGAGGCGAGGGTGATCGACCTTCGCGTAGATCGCGACCGCGCCCAGCGATCGATGGCCGAGAAGATCGGCGATCGTCTTGAGCGATCGACTATTGCGCAGCTGCCGGCAGGCGAATGCGTGACGAAGCGAGTGGGGACCGTGGGGCTCCACTCCAGCGAACCTCATGTAACGCCGAACGGCGTACGCGACGGCACTGGGGCTCATTCGAACATGGGGAGGACATTGTCGGAGAAACACGAACTCGTCGTCTTCGTCCCCCGACCTCTCGGTGCGCAGGTAGCGAACCAGCGCATCCGCGATTGCGGGTATGAGCGTGTGCTCGGTCGCTTTCCCGCGCTTGTAC